>NZ_JBITZP010000041.1:0-69439 GCF_044546945.1 Kitasatospora sp. NPDC053057
GAGGCCCCACCCCCGGCCCCCCCGGGGGGGGGGGGGGGGGGGGGTGGGTTTTGGGGGGGGGGGGGGGGGGGGGGGGGCTACGGGGCCCGGGCGGGGGGGGGCCCCCCCCCCCCCCCCCCCCCGTCCGGCCGGCTACGACCCGATGGGTCTATCTCTTCCGGGCCAGGGTGATCCCGTCGGCCATCGTGAGCATCGAGACGTCCACGCGCGGATCGTCGCGCAGCGACGCGTTGAGCGCCCGGACCGCGGTGGTGTCCGGGTCCTGGTGGTCCGGGTCGATCACCCGGCCGAAGAAGAGCGTGTTGTCGATGACGATCAGCCCTCCCGGTCGCGTGAGGTCGAGCGTGGCCTCGTAGTACGTCCCGTAGTTGGCCTTGTCCGCGTCGATGAACACGAGGTCGAAACTCTCGCCGCCCCGCTCGTCGGCGAGGGCGGTGAGCGTCTTCGTCGCGTCACCGAGGCGGACGTCGATGCGGTCGGCGACCCCCGCGCGCTTCCAGTAGTCGGCGCCGATCGCCGGCCAGCGCCCGTTGAGGTCGAGGGTGACGACCGTGCCGTGCGCCGGTAGCGCGCGCGCCATGCACAGGGTGCTGTAGCCGGTGAAGGTGCCGATCTCCAGCACCGATGTGGCACCGCACAGGTCGACGAGGAGCGCCAGCAGCTGGCCCTCCTCGGCCATGAGCTGCATGGCCGAGCCGGCCGGCAACCCCGCGGTCTCCTCGCGGAGTTCGGCCAGGATCGGGTCCTCCCGCAGGGAGACGGCGCGGACGTACTCGCGGATCTGCGGTGTCGCGACGATCTGATCTGCCATGCCGGGCTCACTTCCTCGCGACGCAGGCGAAGGACAGCGGGATCGGGTCGCCCGGGATCCGCCAGTTGTGGTCGCCGTCCGGCACCATCAGCGGGAGCCGCTGGCGCGCGTCGTAGGGGACCTCGCGGACGCGCTCGATGGTCAGGCCGGCGTCTATGAGCGAGTTCAGCACCTCCTCGATGGTCCACCGCCAGCCGTAGATGGAGTGCTTCTCCACCTCGACCTCGTCCTCGATCCGGTCGGCGTAGGTCGCGGACATCTCGTGGTGCACGTCCCGGGACTGGAACAGCGAGCGGGCCACCCGCAACTCCCCGTCGACATCGCCGAAGAGGGTGAGGATCGGGTGGATCTCGACGATCGTGAGGGTGCCGCCCGGCTTGACGTACTGCGCCGCGATCTTGGCCCAGCCGGCGATGTCGGGCAGGAAGGAGAGGGTGCCGTATCCGGTGAACACCATGTCGAACTGGCCGTCGAGCACCTTCGGCAGGTCGTAGAGGTTCGACTGGACGAAGCTCGCGTCGAGGTCGAGTTCCGTGGCGAGGCCGTTGGCGATGTCGATCGCGTCGTCCGAGATGTCGGTGCCGGTCACCTTCGCGCCCATGCGGGCGAGCGAGAGCGAGTTGACGCCGATGTGGCACTGGAGTTCGAGCAGGGACCGGCCGCGGACGTCGCCCAGCTCCTCCTGCTCCAGCTTGCGCAGCATGTTGTGGCCCTGCTTGAACCGTTCCACGTCGTAGTACGAGGACTGCATATGCGCCCGTGCTCGCAGGTTGAAGCCTTCTCGGTTGGCCGAGATCTTGTCGAGGTCGCTCATGGAGGTCATCGCTGTTTCCCTTCGGCATGGATGGATGCTTGTGGACGGTCGCCGACGACCAGCGGGGCCAGATCGCGCCGGCTGGTCACCCCGAGCTTCTGGTAGGCGCGGCCCAGGTAGTTGTCGACGGTGCGGGCGGACAGCCCCAGCCGGTGCCCGATGGCGGGGCTGGTGGATCCGTTGGCGGCCAGCAGCGCGACGTCCCGCTCGCGGCTGGTGAGCTCGACCAGCGAGGCGGTGAGCTGCAACAGCGGGGTCGTCGCGTTCGGACACGCGATCGCGCTGGAGGGCGTGGAAGTGTGCCGTAGTGCGGCCGCGGCGGTGGCGGTCTCCGCGGCGAGCAGGTCCATCCCGAGTTCGGTGAACTTCGCCGTGGCGACGTCCAGCGCTCCGGGATCGGAGCGGGCCAACGCGGCCGCGGCGCCGGCCATGGTCGGCACGACGGGCCCCGGCACCAGATCGGCGAGCGCGCAGAGGCGATGCCGTACGGCGTTGGGGTTGCCGAGACGGGCCACGTCGTAGCTCGCCGTGGCTTCGACGGCGTACTGGCCCAGGGACATGGCGATGTCGGCCGCGGAGAGTGCCTGCCGGGCGGCGAGAGTGGTGTCCCCGCCGGCCGCCGTGGTCCACGCCTGGCTCAGGGTCGTCCACGGGAGGAACAGGCGGTTCTCGGGTGCCTGGCCGGCGAGCTGCCGGGTCTGTTGTGCGTCGGCCTGATCGCCGAACACGGCGAGCTCGGCCAGACGCGGCGCCAGCATGAGGCACGTGTTGCCGCCGTCGAACAGGCGCGAAGCGGCCTCCGCATCGGCGATGGCGGTGGCCACGTTGGCGACCTGGCCGCGCAGCGCCAGCCAGCCGCCGGCCACCGCGGTGTTCCCGGCGGCCACCTCGTCCCGGTAGCCGTTCTCGGCTATCCGGCACGCGTGCCGCACCTGGCCGGCCATCAGCAACGCGAAGCAGTGCGCGTAGCCGATCTCGGCGAACCAGGGCTGGCCCGGGCCGGGCCGGTCGACGGCTGCCGACGCCTGGTCGAACCGGTCGGCCGGGCTGGCCGCGACGACCACGGTGGTCACCGCCGGGATCGCCCCGTCGGGCACTTGCCAGTCGCGCAACACCTTCTCGCCCGCGGCGGGTGCCGCGTGGGTACAGCCGTCCAGCAGCAGCAGGCCGGCCCAGTGTGCCTCGGCCACCGGACTGCCGATGTCGCCCGGCCCCCGGTGCGCGGCCTCGGCATTGCCCGCTCCCCAGTACGGGATGGCCGCCGCGGTCACCGCCCAGTGGGTGCAGCGCGCTGTCGGGGCGTTGTTCGACCGCTGGTGGGGCGGCGGCTGGTGGGGCGGCGGGTCGGCGACCACGACGGAACCGAATCGGCGGTCGGCCGATAAGTTCCCCGGAGCCGTGCCGACGGCGCCGTTGCCGGCGATCACGACGCCGGCTCGAGCCGCCGGCCTTGTCTCTGCAATTGACTGCACAACAAAGTAACCCCCCTGTGTTGGTAAAAGGAGACCCTTCGTGCTGAGCCCACTGTCCGGATCGGACTGTGTGTGAGTGAATGACGTCTCGCCCGCCCGGCTGTTCAGGCGGAACGAAGTGACGTCGCTATTCGTGGCGGCGTCCCGAATCGATCCCTCAAGATCTGCATCCGACTCGGGACGCCCGAACTTCAACCATTATTCGCGGAGCCCCTGCGGTGCCGCCGGGAATCGCACCGATCCCGGGTCGCACGACCGTGATCCGCGGGACACGCTCTAGAGGTCGATCGCCTTTTCGATGGGGGTTTCGCCGCCGACCACCACGTAGATGCGGCCGGCTGTGTCGGGCCGGTCGATGAGCGCCGCGAGCACGGCGGCGACGTCCTGCCTGGCGACCTGGTCGAACCTGGCGTGCTTCGGTCCGACCCTGTTCCCGGCGGTGAGTTCGACGGTGCCCTCGCCGTCTCCGTCGGTGAGCACGCCGGGCCGAAGCACCGTCCAGTCGAGCTCGTTCCGGGCGAAGATGTGCTGTTCGGCGGCGCGCTTGGCCCGCAGGTAGATGGCGTACCCCTCACCGATGCCGCGGTCGTCGGCACAGCCCACGTTGATGGAGCTGACGTGCAGGAACCGTCGCACACCGGCCTGTTGCGCCGCGTCCATGACGAGCACGACGGCACCCCGGTCCACCTTGTCCCGGCGTGCGGAGGTGGCGCTGTTGCCCGAGCCGGCCGAGAAGACGACAGCGTCCGCGCCGACCATGGTGGCGGCCACCTCGTCCACCGTCGCACGCTCGAGGTCGAGCACGACGGCCTCCCCGCCCGCCGCCCTGACGTCCTCGACGTGGCGGGGGTTGCGCACGATGCCCACGACGGAGTCGCCACGTTCGGCGAGGAGCCGAGTCAACCGCAGGGCGATCTTGCCGTGGCCGCCGGCGATGACAATCTTCATTCGATACCCTTTTCCCGGATTCGGTGCTTCGGGTGTCCCCGGATTCGGTGCCTCGGGTTTCCCCGGATTCGGTGCTGCGGGCGTGTGGAACCACCCCGCCAAGCCTGCGCCGTGCCGAATGATCAGTGCCGGCAGCCTGGCCCAGCCCGGTCATTGACGTACAAGTTCTGACAAGCAACTGATGCCATGTCCTGCCGCCCGCCATGGCGAACTCGGACGCGTCACTCGAATGGTGAATGAGTCAAGCATCGGTCGCACCTATTGGTCAATGGCACCGCTCTCCCGGGGGTCAGGATCGAGTTGAGGCCGGGCGGCGAGCGACCACAGGTAGCTCAGCGGCTCGCCATCGGCTTCGTCGGTGTACTCGGCTATCAGGTCCTGGAGCCGGCGGCGCAGTGACTCCACGGACTCGGGCCGCAACCGCAGTACGCCCCGCCTGGCACCCCGGCCGGAGTCCTTGCCCGCAGCTATCAGTTCGGTGCGGTGGGCGTCGATCACGGCCAGGTCGACCTGCTGGGCCAGGCCGGAGTCGTCGGGCAGGATGACCAGGCCCCGGGTGCGCGCGGTCGCGCGGTAGGGCCGTTGCAGGGCGCCGTGCTCACCGGTGCAAACCGGTTCGGCGACCAGGAAGTTCGTCTTCACCAGGGCACGGACGTGGCGCAGGGTGGTCGCGGGAGCCAGGTCGAGTTCGACCGACAGCTCCTTGTTGGTGAATGCGCGGTCCAGGCACAGCCGCAGGATGCGCCAGCGTACCGGGTGCCCGAGTGCTTTGAGATCTTCGATCGTCGCTTCCACGTACCGGACTGTACCTTGCCAAGGCGGCGCCGGTTTGCTTGACTACAACCGATTTCATTCTGTGCAATCGGTTGGAGGGTCTGTGATCGAGCAGCTCCGGGACTGGGTGGATGCCCAGGATCTGGATGGTGAGCTGGCGGACTGGATCTCCCGGCCGAGCGTGAGCCGGACCGGCGAGGGCATGGCCGAGGCCGCGGCCCACGGTCTTCGGCTGTTACGTGCGTCGGGCCTGCGGGCGCGCGAAGTCGAGACCGGTGGCTGGCCCGCGCTGGTGGGGACGGCGGACGGGCCCGGGCCGCACGTGCTGATCTACGGTCACTACGACGTGCAACCGGCCGGGCCGCTCGAACTGTGGACGACGCCGCCGTTCGTGCCGTCGATCCGTGACGGCCGGATGTACGGGCGCGGCACGGGCGACAACAAGGGGCAGCACCTCGCGCAACTGCTGGGGCTGCGTGCCCTGCGGGACCTGACCGGCGGATTTCCCTGCCGGGTCACGGTGTTGCTCGACGGCGAGGAGGAGATCGGCAGCCCCAACCTGGCGGCGGCCGTACGCCAGGTCGGTCAGCCCGATCTGGTGATCTGGAGCGACGGGCCCGTGCACGACTCGGGCCGGGCGTGTGTGGTCCTCGGCGTGCGCGGGATCCTGACGTTCGAACTGCGTGCGCGAGGCGCGAACCGGCCGTTGCACTCGGGGAACTGGGGCGGAGTCGCGCCCAATCCGGCGTGGGCGCTGGTGCAGCTGCTGGCCACCATGCGGTCGGCGGACGGGACCGTGACCGTGCCCGGCTTCGCCGACGACGTCGCGCCGTTGACCGATGGTCAGCGTGCCGCGCTGGCGGATCTTCCGGTGGACGTGGCCGCAACGCTGAAAGCGATCGGGGCGGCCGGCATGGAGCCACCGGCCGAGCTGGGATTCCACGAACGCCTGGCCATGCCCACACTGACCGTGAACTCGTTGAGCTGCGAGGACTCCGGCGACCACCGCGCGGTGATCCCCGACGTCGCCGTTGCCCGGTGCGAGGCCCGGTTGGTCGGCGGCCAGACACCGGACCAGGTCGCCGACGCCATCCGGCGGCACGTCGCGAGATACGCTCCCGACGTCGAGTTCGTGCCTGACGCGGCCATGGCACCGTCCACCACGTTACCCGAGACCCCTTATACGGCGACGATTCTCCAGGCGGTCGAGGACGTGCTCGGGCAACGGCCGCTGCTGGTTCCCTCGCTCGGCGGAAGCCTGCCGATCGCCCTGCTCAGCGACGGGCTCTCATGCCCCTGCTACGGCGTGCCGTTGGCCAACGTCGACGAGGCCAACCACGCGCCCGACGAGAATCTCGAACTCGCCCTGTTCCGCCGTGGAATCGTCGCCGCGGCCACGATCCAGCTCGCATTGGCGGCGCACTCATGACCGTTTGGGGGGCTTGGCCCGCGAAGGAGGGCTTCGCGTACGTCAGCGACGAGTCCGGCCGGCCGCAGCCGTGGTTCCAGACCTGGGCGGGGGAGCGGCGGATGTTCCCGGTCGACGGCGCGGTCACCCGGCTGGCGTGGCGGCCCGACGAGACACGCCTGCTCGTCGTGGCGGACGTGACCGGCGGCCAGGACTACCGGCTGGCCGAACTCGACCCGTCCACCGGCGAGTTGGAGTGGATAGCGGCGGAACCCGGGGTCAGGCGCGAGATAGGCGTGCCGTATTCGAGCGGGAGCCAGCCGTACAGCCCGGACGGCCGCCTGCTCGCGTACGCGACCAGCGCGCGTGACGCCACCTGCCTCGACGTCTACGTGCGGGACCTGACGACCGGCGCGTCCAGGATGGTCCTGGAGGGCGACGACCGGTACGTGCCGATATGTTTCTCACCGGACTCCAGGCACCTGCTCGTTCTGAAGTTCCATCAGAACACCGACCAGGATCTGTTCGCCTGTGATCTCGCGACCGGCCGGACTCAGCACCTCACCCCGCACGAGGGACCGGCGAAGTACCAGCCGGGCGGGTGGACCGAGGACGGGATCTACTTATGCACCACCGAGGGCCGTGACTTCCTCGGTGTCGCTCTGCTCGTCCCCGGCCGGCCGTTGCAGTGGATCGCCACGCCGGACGCCGATGTGGAGAACGTGATCGTGGGCCCGCAGGTCGTCTGGGCCTTGCCCCAGGACCAGCGCACGGTGCTGTGTACGCAGCAGACCACGGTCGAACTGCCCGGATTCGCCTCCCAGCCGTTCGGCTACGACGGCTTCGTGCCGCGGTTCGCCGGAGACCGTCTGCTCGTACAGGTCGGCGCCAGCGACCGGGCGACCGAGTACCTCCTGGTGGACCTGGCATCCGGCGAGTCACAGCAGCTCACCGACTTCAGCCGCGAGCTGCCGGACGACCTCGTCGTACCGGAGACGGTCTGGTTCACCGGAGCGGACGGGCTGGAGATATCCGGACTGCTGTACCGCCCGCGTTCGACGGCCGGCCCCGTCCCCGCGGTGCTGACCGTTCACGGCGGTCCGGAGTGGGCCGCGCTGCCGGTCCACGACCCGTTGATCCAGCGGCTGGTGCGAGCCGGATTCGCCGTGCTGGCGCCGAACGTGCGCGGGTCCACCGGACGGGGGCTGGCCTACCAGCGGCTGATCTACCGCGACTGGGGAGGCGGCGACCTGGCCGATTTCGAAGCCGCCGCATGGTTTCTGCGAAGCCTGGACTGGGTGGACGGCGATCGGCTCGGTGTCCACGGGATGTCCTACGGCGGGTTCGCGGCGCTCAGTTGCCTGACGAGGCTGCCGGACTACTGGGGAGCCGGTGTCGTGATCTGCGGGCCGGCGGACCTCGAAATGGACGTCAGGGCCCTGCCACCGACGTGGAGCCGACGGGTCGTGGAATGGATCGGCGACGTCGACGACCCGGAGGACCTGGCGAGGCTGAGGGCAGCGAGTCCGCTGACCCATGCCGCGGACATCAAGGCGCCGCTGCTGCTGGCGCACGCGGTAGCCGACACCACCGTCGCCATCAACGGCACCGAGCAGCTGTACCGGACGCTGACCGAACTGGGCAAGACCGTGCGGTTCATCCGCCTCTCCCGCGGTCACCTTCCGGATGACCGCGACGAACGGGACGAACTCGACGCCGCTGTCGTGCAGTGGTTCCGCGATTTCCTCAAGCCGCACTCAAACGGTGCGAGAACGGCCACCGAATACCGATAGCCGGACCGTCGGCCTCCTCGGCTTTCGAATTCGGCTTTTCGAATCCGCCATGAGTGCGGAAACCGCACTCGGTGTGAACAACTGATCCGGTTTTATCGAGTCCCACTACCGAAGGCGTACCCCATGAGACTGAGACACGGCACAAGCATCCACGAGGCCCAGCGTCAGAAGTCGACGCCGCGCCGCCTGCCGTACGCCCTGCGTCACTGACCAGCACCCGAAAAACCCAGAAAGGACAGGCACAGACAATGCCTCCTGCAGTCGCCGGCGCCGGGGCGCCACCCCGTCGACGCCTCGGCTTGATCCTGGCACTGCTGGCTTTCGCCCAGTGCATCTACGCCATCGACTACAGCATCGTTTTCGTGGCACTGCCCGAGATCCGTACCGGCGTCGGATTCTCCGCACAGAACCTCCAGTGGGTCGTCAGCGCCTATGCCGTCGCCTTCGGCGGCTTCCTGCTGCTCGGCGGCCGTGCGGCAGACCTGTTCGGACGTCGCCGGATGTTCGCCTTCGGCCTGTTCCTGTACGCGGCCTCCTCGCTCGCCGGAGGGCTCGCGGGTGACCCGACGACCTTGATCATCGCGCGTGCGGTGCAGGGTATCGGCGGCGCCTTCCTCGCCCCCGCAACGCTTTCACTGGTCACCACGACCTTCGCCGAAGGCCCTGAGCGCAACCGCGCGCTGGCGATCTGGGGCGGTGCCGGCGGTAGCGGCATGATCCTCGGTTCGCTGCTCGGTGGCGTGCTGACGGGCACCTTCGGCTGGGCGTCGATCTTCTTCGCCAATGTCCCGCTCGCCGGCGGCGCCATGCTGCTCACGTTCGTCATCATCCCGAAGGACACCGACCAGGGCGCCTCCGGGCGCAAGTTCGACCTGCCCGGTGCGCTGACCGCGACCGTCGGTTCGACGCTGCTGGTGTTCACCCTCGTCCAGGGACCGGTGTCGGGCTGGACCTCGCCGACGATCCTGATCATCGCGGCCGTCGCGGTGGCCGTGCTCGCCGCGTTCTTCACCATCGAAAGCCGCGGCCGCGACCCGCTGTTGCCGCTGCGACTGTTCCGTAACCGCAACCTGAGTACCGGTACCGTCGTCACCTTCATCTTCATGGGGACGTTCGGTGCGCTGCCCTACTTCTTCACCCTCTACTTCCAGACCGTGCACGGCTACTCCGCGACGAAGAGCGGTATCGCCTTCCTCCTGCCGTGCGTGGGGGTGCTGATCGGCAACCTGTCCGGCGGGAAGCTGGCCACCCGCTTCGGCGTGCGTGCCACGCTGATCGTCGCGCTCCTCATGGGCGCCGTCGGCACCGTGGCCTTCGCGTTCTCCGTCTCGCCGAGCGGTTCGTACCTGGAGCTGGTGCCAGGTGTGCTCATCCTCAGCCTCGGTCAGGGCACCGTGTTCACCGCGATGTACGCGGCGGCGACCACCGGGGTCGCGGGAGAGGACCAGGGCATCGCCTCGGGTGTCGCGGCGACCGGCCAGCAGGTCGGTGCCGCGGTCGGCCTCGCCGTTCTGGTGGCGGTCGCCAACTCCGGTCACGAAGGACTGACCGGTGAGGCGCTGCGCGTCGCCACCGCCGACGGTGTGCGCACCGCCATGTGGGCCACCGTGGCCGGCATCGTGCTGATCGTGCTGGTCGCGCTGAACTTCAGGCGAAACTCGGCGGTCGCGGCCGCCGAGGTATCCGAGAAGCACGACGACGTGGCGTCCGCCGTCTGACCTTCTGACATGAATAAGTAAAAGATGATTCCATTCGTGTTCATCGCGCACGGGTGGAATCACCTTTTATTTATGCGGCGCCACGGGTGCGGGCCCCACCCCGCACCCTGCCCCCGCCGAAACACAGACCGCACCACCTCGAAGCCCGCACCGCAAACACCCTCAGGCACCCGAAAGAGAAGGAGGCGAAACCCCAGTGCACGAGAACGTGAACGTGGTCGGTGTCGGCGGTTCGAGCCGGCCCGGATCAACCGCCGAGCAGGCCCTGCGGGTGGTACTGGACGCGGCGCAAAGACGCGGCGCGTCAGTGCAACTGATCAGCGGCCCCGCACTGGCCATGCCGCTGTACGACCCCCGGCACGGCGCCATCACACCGCAGGCCCGACGGCTCCTGTCGGCCATAGCCGGCGCCGACGGTCTCGTGCTCGCCAGCCCCGCCTACCACGGCGGGATATCCGGCCTGGTGAAGAACGCCCTGGACCACGTCGAGGAACTGCGCGAGGACACACGGCCCTACTTCAGCGAACGGGCCGTCGGATGTGTGGCGGTCGCCCACGGCTGGCAGGGCGCCGTCGCCACACTGGCCGCGCTGCGCGACGTGACCCATGCGCTGCGCGGCTGGCCCACACCGCTGGGCGCCGCGATCAACACGTCAACGGCACGCTTCTCACCCGCCGGAGCCTGCACGGACCCCCACGTCCAAGGACAGCTGGAGGAAATAGCGGCGCAAGTCGTCGAGTTCGCCACCACGCGCGCCCTCGCGACATCCAGGCCGGAAAGCGTCCGGTGACCGTTGCCGCCACCCGGGGCCCACTCGGAGAAAGGACCGCCTTGCCGCCTGGGCCGTGCACACCCGGCGATTCCACGGACCGCACCTGTACAGCGGAGGCCACTTCTACCTGCACACCCACGTGCACTCGGTGGCCGGCCGCATAGTCGAAGCGGTTGCCGCGAGCCGGGCGACTCCCGTGGCCCTCACCCCTGGAGGGCACACGTAAGCACCATCGAAGCCGTTGCGCGCCCGCTCACCCCGCCGAGCACGGTGACGCGCGACGACGGACCGTGTCGGACCTCATCCCGCTGACCGGGGCCGACCGTAACCGCGCCGGGCTGCTGACGCGGGCCGCTCACACCGAGCGGTCCGCTGCCCGAGCGAGCTCCGCGATCTCGTCGACGGGCCTTCCGGTGTGCAGGGCGAGGGTCTGCGCGATGAGGTCGGTGAGATCGGGCCAGGGCATGTTCTCGTGCGCGTTGTACAGCGCGACCAGGCCGTGCAGGGCGGTCCAGAGCAGCAGGCCCGCCTGCCATTCCTGCTCGGGCCCGCGACGGTCCTGGCCTTCCTGGCCTTCCTGACGGTCTTGGCGCTCCGGCCGGTCCTGCCGGGCGCCGGCCAGCGAGGCGACGACGGATCCGAGCAGTTCCTCTCCCGCACCGTGCGCGTTCGTGGGCACCAGCTCGGCGGGCATCCCGCCGCCGAAGAGCGTGCGGTACTCCCCGGGGTGGTCGACCCCTACGAGAGGACCGGTGCGGCCGTCACCGCGCTCGAACGGACCCGCCTCCCGGACGCCGACAGCAGAAGATCGCCTTCGGCAACGCCCGCCGGCTCCTACGCCTGTGACCGCCCCCCGGACCCTGGCGGGGCGCGTGGCGGTCCGGGTCGGTCATCGGCTCGACCGGTGCTCCGGCGCGATGGTGATCAGGGGGTGGAAGTGGGCGAGTTCGGCGGGCTCGTCGACGGGTCCACCATCGGCCTCGATCCACGCATGGGCACGGAACGGAGCGGTTCGCACGCCCGGGCGCCGCGCCGCAGCCCGAGCATCACCCGGCGGATCCGGGCCGGGGGGAGGAGCGAAGCCGGCCGTCGCCGAGCCCCCGGCTGCCTGCGGCCCCGACGCCGCCGGACCGCACCGGCGGATCGCCGAGTACCGGTGGCGGCCCGAGTACCCGTGGCCGCTACTGCAGGATGCCGACCGCCCTCGCCACGACCAGCACCACCGTGATCAGCGACACCGCCGACTGCGTCATCATCAGCAGCTTCGCCCAGACCGACAGCGGCATGGTGTCCGTCGGGCTGAAGGCGCAGGCATTGGTGAACGCCACGTACAGGTAGTCCGGGTAGGAGGGCTCCCAGCCCGGCGCCGCGATGCCTTCCTGCTGCATCTGGGGGAAGAGGAAGTCCGGGTATGACTTCACCCCCTGGGCGCGGGCCGCGGGGCCGCCTCGGTCCGACTCCCAGTACCAGAGCGAAAAGGCGATGATGTTGGTCGCCCAGACCGCGCCGCCGGTACCGAGCAGCGCCAGCGCGCCCGGTGAGGCAGACGTGTGGATCAGGTCGCGCACCAGCTTCACCGCCGACCAGCCGTTGGCCAGGCTGATCACCGCCACCAGGGCCAGGCTCAGCAAGCGCAGCAACCGCGACGTCTGGTCGATGCGCTTGTGCGGGTTGAGCACCACGAGGGCCACCAGCAGCGCCAGCTCCAGAGTGGGCAGCATCCAGTGCGGGTGGATGGTCAGACGGGTCGGCAGGGCCAGCTGCAGGCCGACGGCGACCAGGATGGCCGCCGAGACCGCCCAGCGCTGCTCACCGAGAGTGACTGCGCGCCATGCGGGGCGCTCCGGCTTCTCGGGCTCCAGGAGCCGCTCGATCCGCTCCAGCCTGCGATGCAGTGCCTCGGAAAGCTGCGCCGAGGCCTGATGTTCGTGCTCAGTCATGGCGCACAGTGTGTCAGGCGTCCACTTTCACGATCACTGCGGTGCCGGAGGCAGGGGAGAGGCCGCCGAGGTGCCTGCTCGGCGGGGCGACTACCGGGTGTCGCCGGTGGAGACGAGGCGGACGTCGCACGGCCGCGGGAGTCCTGCGGCAGCCGCCGGGGACTCCAGGGGTTCGGCGAACTGCCCTGTGAGCTGCAGGGCGGCTGACAGCGCCGGGGTCGCGGGCGGCCCGGCAGGGCCGGGCGAAGAGCAGCCGGCCGAGTCCGCCCGGCTGGAGGAGGCCGAGCGGCGGGCCTCCCAGTCCGTGTGGGCAGGCGCCTACTGGGTCGCGCCGACCGGAACAGTCGCTCACCCGGGCAGTCCCGGCGGCCGGGAAGCAGCACGAGGGCCTGTGCCCGCGCGAAACGCGCGGGCACAGGCCCTCGTGGGTCACCCCGGGCGGCCCCTGTCCGACCCCCGAGGCACGGGGGAGCCGAATGGTCGGCTTAGTACCAGTGGTGGTTCTGCCAGAAGGCCCAGGCGGCGTTCGGGCTGCCGTAGCGGGAGTTCATGTAGTCCAGCGCCCACTTGATCTGGGTGGCCGGATTGGTCTTCCAGTCGGCGCCCGCGGAGGCCATCTTGGAGGCCGGCAGCGCCTGGCCCAGGCCGTAGGAGCCCGAGCTCGGGTTGGTCGCGGTCACGCTCCAGCCGGACTCGTGGGAGACGATCTGGCTGAACGAGGCCAGCTGGTCCGCCGGCACCATCTGGGCGGCGATCGCCTGCGGGGAGGCGTCCGCAGCCGAGGCCACGGTGGGGACCACGGCGGCACCCAGGGCGGTCACAGCGGCGGTGCCGGCAAGAATCGCGGCAGAGGTACGCATACGGAGCTTGAAAGCGGGCATGTAGAGCAAGACCTCAATCGGGTTGGGCCGGTGTCACGCCCCGCCTCGACCATGGCCGGACAGGGGCCGAACGGTCGCGGGGCGTGACTCGGCGGTTAGCCGCATTCGGCGGGACAGGAGCCGATGTGACTGACGACGAATGCAAAGCTGCCAGACCGGATCGGCGCTCGCCAAGACCCCCTCGTTACGATCCGCGGTCGTAGCCGAAGCGACCGGCACTGATCCGGAAGCCGGGCCGCCCGG
This sequence comes from Kitasatospora sp. NPDC053057, assembly GCF_044546945.1. Lineage (NCBI taxonomy): Bacteria > Bacillati > Actinomycetota > Actinomycetes > Kitasatosporales > Streptomycetaceae > Kitasatospora > Kitasatospora sp. NPDC053057. Next base: position 13,575 of record NZ_JBITZP010000041.1, read on the forward strand.
AGCCGCCGACCCCGCCGATTCCCCTCCGGGCCTGCGCAAACACCCTCCAGCCCGCCACCAAAATCGCCTCAAAATGGTGAAAAACGGACACCACTACCCGTCGTCGTGCATCGCATTTCCGTGTGAGGGCCCTCACCACACAAACCCCGACGACATCACCGACCGACCCACCGCCACCGCTGAGTCAACACCGAACCGCCGCCATGGTGACCGCCACCACACCCCGCCGGCATGGGAACGGCCGGCGCAGCGGGTGGCCGAAGGTCACGCACCGCGCACGCGGAACCGCGCTCGGAGCGGCCCAAACCGGTGCGGTCCGCGCCGCGGGCGGGCGGGACGAAGTCCTGCACGAGGTGAACCCGTCGGCGAGGCTGAGGTCGCTGTCTGCCCGGCGGCCCGGCGCAACCGCCGCTCCCGGAGCCGGCACGGTCGCGCCCGTCCCTACACTCTGGCACTGACATTCTCGTGGGGTCCGCGGCCCGCAAGAATCGAACGTATGACCTTCTTGTTGTCGGGGTGGTCCTTGCCACGCCCTCGGTAATTCCACTCAGAGGCCTCGCATACAACCCTGGCCTGCATAAAGACCGTTGTGCCGGTGTTACGGAAACGGGCCTCCCGGCCGGGCGTCGGCAAGAGCATGACCCGGCTCCCGCGCCCCGGGCGCCACCGTGTTCACCACCGGCAACCCCTGCACCACCTGTACGGGCAGATACCGCGATGACACCGTGGACAACTCGGACGCACGGCACCCCTTGTTCGGTCACGCACGCGTACTGACGCACGCCGAAAGCTTCACCGAGCCGTGGAGACGACCGCTCACCACCCGCGGTACCGCTGCTGCGAATGACCTCGTAACAACCATGCAGGCAAAAGGAGTTCCCATCGATGCCCGCTACCATGCGGCTGCTCCACACCTCGGACTGGCACCTGGGCCGGACCTTCTACCGCGAACCGCTCATCGACCACCAGCGGCTCTTCCTCGACCACATGCTGGCCACCGTGCAGGAACATGAGGTGAGCGCGGTCCTTGTCGCCGGCGATGTCTACGACCGCGCCATCCCCGGGCTGGACGCGGTCGCCCTCTACGACCACGCCCTGAACGCCCTGGCCGATCTCGGCGTTCCCGTCATCATGATCAGCGGCAACCACGACTCTCCTCGCCGGCTGGGCGTGGCCTCCCGCTTGATCGAGCGCGCCGGCATCCACCTGCGCACGGACCCGGCCACCTGTCACCTGCCTGCCGTGCTCCACGACGCCCACGGCCCCGTCGCGTTCTACGGTCTGCCCTACCTGGAACCGGCCATGACCCGCGACGAGCTCGGCGCCGACGCCCCCACCCACGAGGCCGTCCTCGGCGCGGCGATGGACCGTATCCGCGCGGACCTCGCCACTCGGCCCGCCGGCACCCGCTCCGTCGTCCTCGCCCACGCGTTCGTCACGGGAGCCACAGAAAGCCGCGACAGCGAACGCGACATCACCGCGGGGGGAATCCCGACGGTGCCCGCATCCGTCTTCCACGGCGTCGATTATGTGGCCCTGGGCCACCTCCACCGCCCCCAGAAGGTCACCGACCGCATCCGCTACAGCGGTTCCCCCCTCGCCTATTCCTTCAGCGAGGCCCGCTACGCCAAGACCATGTGGCTCATCGACCTTCACCCCGACGCCACCATCACCGTCGAAGCCCTTCCCTGCCCCGTGCCTCGCCCGCTCGAGAGCCTCACCGGCCGTCTGGAGGAGGTGATCGGCGACCCGGCCCACGAGACTCTGCGCGAGGCATGGCTGCACGTCACCCTGACCGACGCACAGCGTCCCGTCCATGCGATGGAGCGGCTGCGCGGCCGCTTCCCCCACACCGTCCACCTCGACTTCGCCCCTGAGGGCGGAACCGACACCACCGCCACCTCCTATGCCGAACGCACCCGCCACCGCACCGACATCGAGATCACCCACGAGTTCATCAGTTACGTCAGGGGAGGCCGCGAACCCGACCCGGCCGAAGCGGACCTGCTGCTGCGCGCCGTGGAGGAAGCCCGAGTCGGGCAAATCGTGAAGGAAACCGCCTGATGCGTCTGCACCGCCTCACCCTGCAGGCCTTCGGCCCGTTCCGCACCCGTGAGAGCGTCGACTTCGACACGCTTGGCCAAGGCGGCCTGTTCCTGGTCCACGGCGCCACCGGGGCCGGCAAGTCCACCGTCTTCGACGCTGTCTGCTTCGCCCTCTACGGCTACGTCCCCGGCCCGCGCCACCCGCTGTCGCTGCGTAGCCACCACGCCGATCGTGCCACCGTGACCCAGGTCGAGCTGGAATTCACCATGGCCGGGCGCAGGTTGCGGATCACTCGCACGCCCCAGCAGGAGAAACCGGGCCGTGCCACTGTCCTGTCGGCCACGGCCCACCTGATGGAACGCCACGCCGACACCGCCTTCGGGCAGGAGGCGTGGAAGCCGGTCATCTCCGGGCATCAGGAGACGAACAACGAGATCAGCGCCCTGCTGGGAATGAGCCGCGACCAGTTCTGCCAGGTTGTGCTGCTGCCCCAGGGCGAGTTCGCGAGATTCCTGCGGGCCGACGCCAACGAGCGAGGCACTGTCCTGAGCCGGCTGTTCGGCACCCATCGCTTCGCCGCCGTCCAGCGCTGGCTCTCCGAGCACGCCAAGGAAACCGGACGGCTCCGCGACCAGGCCCAGGCCGGCGTGTGGCGCGACGCGGACCGCATCCAGCACGCCGCCGCCACGGTGGGAATCACCACCACCGCGCCCACCCCCTCCCCGGACGCCCCGGACCTCACCCCGGTTCAGACACTCGACTGGGCGCACAAGCTCCACACTGCCGCCGACACGGCCCACCGCGACGCGCAGGCCGCACTGGCAACGGCCCGCGGCGAGCACTCCACCGCGACGAAACACGCGGAGACAGCCCATGCCCTCGCCGAGCGCCAGCATCGCCACCGCGCCTCGACCCAGGCCCTCGCGGAACTGCGAACGAAGACCGACTACTTCGAAGCGCTGGAGCGAACCCTGGAGCGCGCCCTGCGCGCCGAGCCGGTACGCGCACTGCTGAACGCGCTCGACGCCGCCGACCGCGAACACGCCACGGCCACCGACGCACGGGACAAGGCCAGGCAGAACCTGCCCGAGCCCCATATCCAGGGCGGTGACGCCGACCTGGCCACCATCGAGAATCGGCTGGCGAACGACCTCGGACAGCTGGACGCCCTGCGCCACGACGAGCAACGCGCCGCCGAACTGACCACCGCTCTCGCGGCCCTGGACGCGGAATTGGAGCAGGCCGAAGCCGACCAGGCGGACATCACCAACTGGCTGCGACAGGCGGACAAGCAACGCGCCGAACACATCGCCCGGCTGGAGGCGGCCCAGCGGGCCCACACGGAAGCCGTCCGGCTCGGCGTCACGTTGCCGCAGCTCGCGCGGCAACTGGACGCGGCCCGCCAGCGCGACACCCTGGCCGGGAAGACCGCCAAGGCCCGCGCCAAGGCCGAGAAACTGAGGGAAACCGCGCTCACGACCGGACAACAGGCCCGGGAACTGCTCGACCGGCGCCTCGAAGGCATGGCCGGTGAGCTCGCCGGACAGCTGGAGGCGGACCGGCCCTGTCCCGTCTGCGGTTCCCCGACCCACCCCAGGCCCGCCACCGCGGGGGAGGGACACCCCACCCGAGAGGACGCCGCGCAGGCCGACAAGGAGTTCCGCAAGGCCGAGAGGGCCTGGCAGAAGGCCGAACTGGACGCCACGAAATACGCCGCGGAAGCCGAAGCGGCCCAGGAACAGGCCGGCGACGCCACGACCGCAGACCTCGTGCAGACCCACCGCGACGCCGAGCAGACCCACACCGAACTCCTCGGCGCGGCCTCCGACATCGCACCCGCCGAAGAACAGCTGAGGCTCTTCGACGAACAGCGCGCGGAGCGCACCGAGGAACTCGCAGCGATCGGCAAACGAATCGGCGACTACCTCGGACGGCGGGAAACCAACGCCGGCGAGGCCGAACTCCTCGGCCAGCGGCTGAAGACAGCACTTGACGGACACCCGAGCGTGGCCGACCGCATCACCCACCTGACCGGCCGGCGGGCAACGATCACTGCTGCCCGCGCCGCGATCCAGCACGCCGACACCACAGCGGCCAACCTGGCCCGGGCCCGCCGGGGCGCCGAGGAACAGGCCACCGACGCCGGCTTCCACACGCTCCTCGACGCGCAGAAGGCGCTGCTCCCGCGGGCCAGGACCGACGACATGACAGGCGAGCTCGCCGCGTGGCACACCGAGCAGGCCACCCAGACGGCCACGCTGACGGACCCGGCCGTCGCGGCGGCCGCACAGGAGGACCCCGCGGACCCGCAGGCCGCCGACGCGGCCCTGGCCGAGGCCACCGAACACCTCGCCACCGCCACCGCCGCCGAGACCGCGACCCGGACTTGCCACAAGGCCCTGGCCGCACACATCGACGATCTCACTGCGCACACCACCAGCCTGGGCTCGCTGACCGAGGAGCACGCGCGTGCCAAACACCTGGCCGAACTCGCAGCCGGGACCTCCACCGACAACCAGCTGCGCATGCACTTGGAGGCTTACGTCCTCGCTGCCCGGCTGGAGGACGTCGCGCGCGCGGCCAACACCCGCCTGAAGCGGATGTCCTTGGGCCGCTACCTGCTCGCCCACACCGACACCCGTTCCGGCAGAGGCCGCTCAGGACTGGGCCTGGAGATCCTGGACCAGTGGACCGGTCAGACGCGCGACACCAAGACCCTTTCGGGAGGGGAGTCGTTCTTCGCCTCCCTGGCTTTGGCTCTCGGCCTCGCCGACGTCGTCGCCCACGAGGCCGGAGGCAGCCGGCTCGACACCCTCTTCATCGACGAGGGCTTCGGCAGCCTCGACGAGGACACCCTGGACGAAGTCCTCCAGGTCCTCGACGAACTGCGTTCCCACAGCCGGGCCGTCGGAGTGGTCAGCCATGTCGCGGACCTGCGCCGGCGCATTCCCACTCAAATGCACGTGCGTAAGCACGAGAACGGCTCGACCATCAGGGCCCTGGAGTGCGCGCCAGCCCACTGAGCCGACCAGCGGCAGGCGACACCCACAACGGGAAATCCGTCCTGGCGTCGCCTGCCGCGCACCTGCCGTCGCCCGGGGCGTTCCAACGCCGGCGGCCATCCTGCCCGCGTGATGCGGCCATCCCTGCTGTCGGGCCGGCGCGCCTGGGCGCGGCGTGCTGCGCCCCCGTACCGTCGGTTGAGCGGCCGTGCGGTGCCGGTGGCGGCGTCCGTCGTCGGGGCTGCGGGATCCGGCCGCAGCCCGGTGTCAGGCGTGGGTGTGGGGGACGGGTTCGCCGGTGAGGGCGTTGGTCAGGGCCCGGGTGCCGAGGGGTGGGCTACCGGGTGAGGTGGTGCAGTTCGTTGTCGTAGAGCTGGGCCGGGTCGAAGCCCATGCCGGTGAAGTGGCCTGCGAGTTCGAGGGAGAGGATGCCGTGGAGGCGGGTCCAGAAGTGGAGAGCGCGGCGTAGAGCGGCTGGTGGGGCGGGGTGGTCGGCTGCCCAGTGGCGGTGGTCGGCGAGGTGGGTCTCCAGGCGGGCGTCGGTGTCGTCCTGGGTGGTGGCGGCGGGGGACTGGGCGGCGTCGAGGAGGGCGCTCATGATCTCGGAGGCGATTGCGGTGGTGTCGTCGGGGGCTCGGTAGCCGGGGACGGGTGTGCCGTAGACGAGGAAGTAGCGCTGAGGGTCGGCCAGCGCCCAGGTGCGCAGGGCGTGGCCGAGACCGGCGAGGTCGGCGCCGGATGCGGCGGCGGTGCGGATCGCGTCGGCGAGGCTGCGGTAGGCGTCCCGGATCAGTTCGGTGATCAGTTCGTCCCGGCTGGCGAAGTACCGGTAGAGGGCGGGGCCGCTGATGCCCATCTGCTTGGCGATGGCGTTCAGGGATAGGCCCGCGGCGCCGGCGGCAGCGATCTGCTGCCAGGCACGTTCCTTGACCTCGGCCTGTAGTTGGGCGCGATAGCGCTCGCGCGGGGTCTCTTTCCTTGCGGTGACCATGTGCCGGTTCCCTCCGTGACGATCGGCTCTTGTTAGAGGGTATTACGGACGTTCTTGACTGTCGCGCCGCTCTGGCGTTATAACTTCTAACGAAAGAGCCACCCGCTAACGGAAGGGTGGGGAGTCGAGGGAGGTCATCGTGAACGCCGGGGAACTGATCGAGGTCGTGCTGCCGGGCAAGGTCGAGCCGGAGGGCCTTGAGGTGCGGCACGGATCCGTTCCGGCCGCCGGCCCGGGCCGGGTCGTCGTCCGCATGGAGGCGACCGGTGTCTCCTTCGCAGAACAGCAGATGCGCCGTGGCCGTTACTACGACCAGCCGCCTTTCCCCTTCGTTCCGGGCTACGACCTGGTCGGAACGGTCGCGGCGGTCGGCGACGGCGTCGATCCGGACCTGGCCGGCACGCGGGTCGCGGCGCTGCTGAAGGTCGGCGGCTGGGCCAGCCATGTGGTCGTGGACGCCGCTGACCTGGTCCCTGTGCCCGAGGGCATCGACGCGGCGCAGGCCGAGACAGTGGTGGTAAACGGCATCACCGCGTGGCAGATGCTGCACCGCAAGGCCCGCGTCCGGGCCGGGCAGACCGTCCTGGTGCACGGCGCCAACGGCGGCGTCGGCTCGGTACTGGTCCAGCTCGCCCAGGCCGCGGGCGCGAAGGTGATCGGCACCGCCTCCGCGCGCCACCACGCGGCACTGCGCGAACGCGACGTGATCCCGATCGACTACCGCACCGAGGACATCCCCGCCCGCGTCCGGGAACTCGCCCCCCACGGCGTGGACGCCGTCTTCGACCACGTCGGAGGCCGCGGCCTGGTGGACTCCTGGCGCCTACTCGCACCCAGCGGCACCCTCGTCTCCTACGGCAGCGCCTCCACCCGGGACGACGACGGCTCCAAGCAGTGGCCCGTCCTCAAGCTGCTCGGCCGGGTATGGCTGTGGAACGCCCTGCCCAACGGCCGCCACGCCTACTTCTACAACGTCTGGGCCGGCCGGGCGCTGAACCGCCGCCGCTTCCGGGCCCGGCTGCGCACCGACCTCACCTCGGTGTTCCAGGCGCTGCACAACGGCAAGATCACCGCGCAGATCGCCGCCGAACTCCCCCTCGCCCGCGCTTCCGAGGCCATGCGCCTGGCCGAGTCCGGCACCGTCGCCGGAAAGGTCGTCCTGCGCGCCTGAGCGCCTCCGGCCGGCGAACCGCCCGCCGCCCGCCATCGCCCCCGCCGGCCCGCTGCCATTCCGCCCCTCGGCGCCACTCTTCTCTTCCCACTGACATGCGACGGAGACCGCCCCCGCAGCACACGTGCTCGCGACCGAAGCCTCTCGCCGCGAGGGCTGGGAACACGGCCGGACCGCCGTCATGACGCGCCTGCTGCGCGCCAAGTACGACCAGCATCCCGAACTGGCCGAGGTCCTGCTGGCGACGGAGGAGGCCACCGTGATCTACGACGACATGAACTCGGCCTTCTGGGGCGACAACGCCGGCCGAGGCCGCAACTGGTCGGGGCGCCTCCTCGAACTCGTCCGCTCCGAACTGCAGGCACGACGAGCAGGGATCCCCGGGGTGTGAGCGTGTTTATGATCACGGTTCGGTGACCTTCCGGCCCTTGGGAGGTCGATGGCCCGTTCCTGGTGTTCGCAGGGCGGTAGGTTTCCCCAGCGCACTTTATTGATCACCACGGGGGATTCACCATTTCCACTCAGTCTGCCGAGCTGCCCGACACCACCGCGCCCACGGAGACCGCCTCCGCAGCCCCGGACCAGGGGGCGTCCGGGTACGGCGAGGGGCAGCTCACCTGCGCCGTCTGCGGCTCCGTCCCGGCTGTGGACGCCACCATCCGCGGCCACCAGGGCTTCGTCATCGTCATGCGCTACCTCAAGCGACGGGGCCCGTTCTGCCGCACCTGCGGCATCGCCACCCACCGGGAGATGACCTCCGACACCCTCTGGCAGGGCTGGTGGGGCATTCCGTCGATGATCGTCAACCCGATCGTCATGCTGTTCAACATCCCGCAGCGGTTGAAGATCAACAAGCTGGCGGAGCCGCTGCCCGGAGCCCCCGGCACGCCGATGGACACCGGCAAGCCGGTCTACCTGCGGCCCACGATCGTCGGCCTGCTGATCCCGGCGGTCCTGATCGCGCTGCTTTTCGCCCTGCTGAAGGACGACCCCGAGTTCGCCAAGGCCGGCGACTGCGTCCACAACAGCAGCCCGCTCGCCATGTCCGGCCTGAACGACGCCAACCCGGACGTCAAGGTGGTCCCCTGCTCCGACCCACAGGCGGACGCCCGCGTCGTGGGCCGGGCCGACGACACCACCGACGGTGAGGCGGAGTGCCGCAAGTATCCCGACGCCGACAGCTACTTCACGTACAAGCGGGGGAGCGACAAGTACCTGCTGTGCCTGACGAGCCTCAAGCCCCGGCCGAAGCTGACCTTCACCCCGTAATTGAGGTGACCGGGCCGGGCGCGTCACGGCACGAACACATCGGTGCGCGCCCTTTCCGGCGGCCAGCACGAATGAGTCGACGTCCGGGATCGCTTCGGTGACAGCAACGGCGGGTGGCTCTCACCTGCGGGGGTGAGCCCGTCCTTCGGCTCGCGGTCCATCCCGCCGGACGGCCTCGACCTGCGGTACAGCCGCTGCAAGTGGGCCAGGGCTACGACTCGGGCGCGGTTACCGTCGAGCGGAGCGTGGCCGTGCCCTGGTTCGGGCAGCCCGGCGGCGCGAGCCAGTTCAAGACCGATTGACAGGCGCCTCGACCTCCAGGAAGGCCCCAAGCTCGACGGCGGCCCTGCGAAGATCGTCGACCGGGCCGGCAGAGCGCGGACAGCGTGGTGACCGAAGGAGGTTCGCCAGGTAGTCCCAGGTCAGATCCCGCAGCCAACGCTGCGGGATGCCGGTCAGGTCGATGTGGCTCATCCGATGGGGGAACAGCACTCCGAAGTGCTCGGTCTCCAGGAAACCGGCGTCCTTGGCCTCCGGCGGGGTGAAGTAGACCAATCGCAGCTCGTGCAGGATCTCCTTGGCGATCGCCCCGGTGAACGCGGCCGAACCTCCGGTCCCGAACTCGAAGTCGATCAGCGAGTTCACTTCCAGCGTGCGGCATGTGGTCACCAGTGACCGGATCCAGCCGATGAAGGCAATCAGGATGTCCTGCCGTTCGACAACGCGGCTGTCCCCACCGCCTCGAACTGGTGCCAGCGGCAGCCGCCCGGCGGGCGCCTGCCGCCGTCGCGGCCCCGCGCCGGGGTCAGGCTCCGTCGCGGCGGGCGGCCAAATCGTCGAGGATGGCGGCGGTGGCGGTGGCACCGAAGCGTTCGGCTCCCGCGGCCACGAACTCCAGCATGCGGTCGAGGGTGCGCACCCCGCCGGCGGCCTTGACCATCATGTGCGCGGGCACGTTCGCCCGCATCAGCCGGACGTCCTCTAGGGTGGCGCCGCCGGGCGCGAAGCCGGTGGAGGTCTTCACGAAGTCCGCCTCGGCCAACGTGCTCAGGCGGCAGGCACGCAGTTTGTCCGTGTCCTCCAGGTAGGCGTTCTCGAAGATCACCTTGGTGCAGGCGCCGCCCGCCGCGGCGCCGACGACCGCCGCGATGTCCTCGCGCACCGCGTCGTCCTCGCCGCTGCGCAGCAGGCCGATGTTGAGGACCACGTCGAGTTCGGTGGCGCCGGCGGCGAGGGCGTCGAGGGCCTCGTTCTTCTTGACGGGTGTGGTGGAGGCGCCGTGCGGGAAGCCGATGACGGTGCCGACGGCGACCCCGGTGCCGGCGAGTGCTTTGACCGCGAGGGGGACATCGGCGGGTCGCACGCAGACGGAGGCGACGTCGTAGCGCGCGGCGAGGTGGCAGCCGTCGAGGACTTCTCCGGTGGTCAGTTCGGGGCGCAGGAGCGAGTGGTCGATCATCTTGGCGAGCCGGCGGACGTCGATGTCGGTGGGGTCCATGAGCCTGTCCCGGGGGTGTGGCGTTTCGCGTCCCGCCGCTGGGCGGGACGGCGCTGGCGCTTTGACCCTACCCGCCGCCTGTCTAGCTGTCTATACAGCACTGCCCAAGCCAGAAATGTGAGGCAGATCACTCTGCACGCCCCTTGCCTGTGGTGTGTTTGGCCATGAAATGTCCGCTGTGCACTGGTCTACGCTGGTTGACTAGACAGCTAGACGGCGTAGCCTCGATTTCCGAAGGAACCCCTTTTGGCAACCGATTTCGCACCCCGGTACCACCAGATCGAAAAGGCGCTCCGGAACCGGATCGCCGGCCATCGACCACACGATCCCCTCCCTTCGGAGGCCGATTTGTGCGAGGAATTCGGAGTGAGCCGAATGACCGCACGGGCGGCCGTTCAACGGCTCGTCGCGGAAGGCCTGGTGTACCGGGTCTCCGGGCGCGGGACGTTCGTCGCGGAACCGCCGACCCACCGGCGCGCGGAGAATCTCGTCCGGTTCAGCGAGGAAATGCGCAGACAGGGCCGCAGTCCCTCGTCGCGGCTGGTTTCGGCGCTCCTGCGGCCGGCCCGGCCGCAGGAAGTGCACCGGCTGCGGCTGCCCGGAAGCGCCGCGGCGGCGGAGGTCGTGGAGGTGGTGCGGGTGCGGCTGGCCGACGGTCTGCCGACCGCGCTGGAGCGGGCGGTGTTCCCCGGCACACTGGCCGCCCTGCTGCAGGCCGACTTCCGTACGGCGTCGATGCACGAGACGCTCACCGGCCTTGGCCGGGTGCCGACCCGGGGGCACGCCTCCATCAGGGCGGCCTCGGCCGGTGAGCGGGAGGCCGGGCTGCTGGAAGTGGCCGTCGGCACCGCGCTGCTGGTCGAGGAACGGCTCATCGTCGACCAGGACGAACAGCCGCTGGAGCTGACCGAATCCCGGTACGTGGGCGACCGGTACGGCCTGGACGTCGCCTTCGAGGTCGATTCCTGAGCCGGGGTCCGGCGCCGCCCGCGCCCGGGACACGCGTCCTGGGCGCGGGCGGCGCCAGCGGCGGACGCGGGGCGGATGTGTGCGGGGGACTTCACAGCCGGCGGGCGATGCGGCCCGGCCGGTTTCCGGCAGTGGAATGCTCTTCGATTGCGTGGAGGAAACGCCGTGTACGCGTACCTGATGACCTCTCCCGGGGAAATCAACCGCACTCTGGTGCCCGATCCGGAATGCCGTGAGGACGAGATCCTCCTGCAGACCGAAGCTGTTTCCATCTGCTCCACCGACGTCTCCTACTTCCGCGGGCACCTCTTCGCGGAGAACTGGCCGATCATCCCCGGGCACGAATACGTGGGCAGGGTCGTCGAGGTCGGGAAGAGGCTGCGGGGCGACGTCCGGCCCGGTGACCGGGTCACCTACTGGGGCCAGACCGATTTCGGCGGGATGGCCGAGTACCGGGTTATCCGGCCGCTGTTCCCCGGCCGGATCGGCCTGGAGACCTCCTGGTACACCGGGCGCAACTTCTACGACGCCGACCAGGCCGCCGCCGTCGTGCTGCCGCCGCACGTGCCCTCGGACCTGGCGTCGGTGATCGAGCCGCTCACGTCCGTCCTGCGGTCGTTGCTGCTCAACCCGCCCAGGCCCGGCGACACCTGTGTTGTGCTCGGCTGCGGGCCGAGTGCCCAGCTTGCCGTCCAGGTGCTGCACCGCCACCTCGGCGCGGGCCCGATCACAGTCCTGGACCCAACGGCGCCCGGATGGACGTCGCCCTGCGCCACGGCGCCTCCCGCGCCTTCAACTCCGAGACCCAGGCGGCGGAACTCCAGGCGTTCGTGCGCGAACACCACGACCAGTACGCGGACTACGTGTTCGACGCGCTGCCGCACATCGCGGCGTCGGCCGCACCGGTCGTACCGGGCACCGCGGATGCACCGGGCGCCCCGGGCAAGGACATCCGGGAGATGGCGATGGGACTGCTGCGCCCCGGCGGCCCGTACGTCATCTACGGCGCGACGGCCGTCCCGCAGCGGCTCAACACCTGGATGATCCTCGCCAAGGGCCTGCGGCTGCTCTCCACGCCCTTCGACGTCCGTTCGTTCCCGATGGCCCGCTCCGCCCACGTCACCGCCGTGGCCCTGCGGCTCGTCGAGTCGGGCCTGATCGACCCCGCTCCCCTGATCACCACCCGGGCCTGCCTGGACGACGAGGCGGCCGTGCGCGAGGCCTTCACCGGCTACGGCCGGGGCGCCTCGATGAAGACCTCGCTGCTCGCCCCCTCCGTCCTGCTCGACCACGTGCGCCGCACGGCCGCCGCGGCCACCGGCGTCCCGGTCCCGGCGGACACCCCCGCCGACGTGCCCGCCGCCGGCGGCGGGAGCCTCGCCGAACAGGCCGGGATACCGGGATGAGCGGCACCCACCTGCGGGCCGTCGGCCACCCGGCACCCGCCTTCGTGCGCGACCGCCTGACCGCCACCGCCTACAGCGGACTGGCCGTGTACGCCTACCTGCTGTACGCGCTCGGACCGCTGCTGCCCCTGCTGCGCCGGGACCTGCACCTGAGCTACCTGCTGATGAGCCTGCACTCCACGGCCTTCGCCGCCGGAGCGATCCTCACCAACCTGCTCTTCGGCCGCCTGCGCGAACGGGTGGGCCACCGGGCGCTCTTCTGGTCCGCCCTGGCCGCCCTGGCCCTCGGGGCGCTGCTGCTGGCGACGGCGGTGTCGGCCGCCGTCACCCTCGGCGCGGCGGCCCTCGGCGGCGTCGGCGGGGCCCTGCTCCAGACCACGGCCCTGGCGGTCCTGGCCGAGCACCACGGCGGCCACGAGTCGCTGCGGGCCCGCGCCCTGGTCGAGGCCAACGCCGCCGCGAGCGTCAGCGCGCTCGCGGCGCCCCTGGTCATCAGCGGACTGGAGAGCGCCGGAGCCTCCTGGAACTGGTCCCTCGTCCTGCCCGCCCTCGCCCTGGGCGCCCTGTACCCGGCGCTCGGCCGCGAGCCGCTGCGCCCGCACACCAGCCGGGCCGCCGCGGCCCGCGACCCTTCCGTCCCCGCCGCAGGCCCGGCCGCGGAGGCGGCGGGCCGGCGGGCGGCGGGCGCGTTCCGGCGCGCCGCCGCGCTGTGCGGTCTGGTCGTGGGGTTCGAGTTCTGCCTCGCCTACTACGCCGTGCCCCTGCTCACCGACGCCGTACACCTGACGGACGGTCAGTCCTCGGCGGCACTCGCCCTGTTCTACGGCGGCGAACTCGCCGGACGGCTGGCGGGTAGCCGGCTGACGTCCGGCGGCCGCCCCGCCCGCGCGGCCGCGCTGGTGGCCGCCTCCCTGGCCGTCGCCGCCGCCGGGTTCCTCGCCCTGTGGCTCGCCCGCGCCACCTGGCTCGCCCTGCTGGGCCTCGTCCTGGGCGGCCTGGGCGTGGCCAACCTCTTCCCGCTGACCCTCGCCCTCGCGGTGGGGGGGGGGGGGGGGCCCCCCCCCCCCCCCCCCCCCCCCCCCCCCAACACCCCCCCCCCCCCCCCCGCGCGCCCCCCCCCCGGGGGGGGGCCCCCCCCCCCCCCCCACCCCCGGCCCCCCCGCGGGCGCCCCCCGGGGGGGGGGGGGGGGGGGGGGGGGGGGGGGGCCCAACCCGCCCCCCCCCCCCCCCCCCCGGGGGGGGGGGGGCGGCCGGCCCCCCCCCCCACCGCACCACGGCCCGCGTCCAACTGACGGTCAGCGCCTGCATCATGCTCGCCCCACTGTTGCTCGGCACCCTCTCCGACCACCTCGGCGTCCGCCCGGCCTTCGGCCTCGCCGGCTGCCTGCTGCCCGCGGCCGCCCTGCTGCTCGCCGCCCGGCGCGCGCACCCGGTCCCAGCTGCCGCCTCGATCTCGGGAGCCACCCGCCATGTCCGTCACTGACAGCTGCGCGCGGGCCCGCGCCACCCTCGCCCGCAACCACCGCACCGGATTCTCCCAAGCCGCCCAGCGCCGCTACGACTTCACCTGCCCCTCGCCTGACAGCTACCCCTTCCAGTGGGCCTGGGACAGCAGCTTCCACGCCATCGCCCTCAGCCACCTCGACCCGCGCAGGGCCCAGGACGAACTGCGCACCCTCCTCGGCGCGCTCACCCCCACCGGCTTCCTGCCCCACATGGTCCTGTGGCAGGACGACCTACGGCCACGCGCCACCGCGGACTTCAGGATCGACCTGTGGCAGGGATGGCGCTCCGTCACCATCGCCCCGCCCGTGGTGGCACGCGCCGTCGAACACGTCTACCGGGCCACCGGCGACACCCTGTGGCTGCGCCGCGTCCTGCCACCGACCCTCGCCTTCTTCGACTGGCTCAAGTCCCACCGCACCAGCCCCGGCACCGGACTGCTGGAGATCTACCAGCCCGACGAGTCCGGACTGGACAGCAGCCCCAAGTACGACACCGCCCTCGGCATCCACACGGCCGCCCCGCACACCGTGCACACCGCCTGGCACGACGCGATGCGCTCCCTGATCACCGCCTACTCCTCACCCGCTCGCACCCCCGAAACCCCGCTGCGCACCCGAAACCTGTTCGTCTGGAACGACGTGCTGGTCAACACCGTCTACGCGGACGGGCTCGCCTGCCTGGCCCGCCTGGTCCGCGCGGCCGGCATCGACGGCCGCGGACACGGGGGGCGTACGGGCGGGCCCCACGGGCGTACGGACCGGCCCGACGGGCGTACGGACGGGTTCGCCGGGCGTACGGCACAGCGGTTGACCGAGGAGTCCCGGGCGGTCGGCGACGCGCTGATGAAGCACTGCTGGGACGAGGAGGCCGGCGTCTTCCACGACCTGGACCTGGTCGCCGGCAAGCGCAGTGCGGTCCTCACCGCCAGTTCGCTGCTGCCCGTGGTGCTCGACTCGGTGCCGGAGGCCGTCGCGCGCCGGGTCATCGAGCAGCACCTGCTGGAGGAGCGGGAGTTCTGGCGGCCGTATCCGGTTCCCAGCGTCGCGGCCACGGAGCCGTCCTACGATCCCTCGTTCCGCACGGGGGCGATCTTCCGTGGTTCCAGCTGGGTCAATCTCAACTGGTACCTGTACTGGGGGCTGCGCGGGCGCGGCTACCGTGCCGAGGCCGACACGCTCGCGGCGCGTACCTGTGCGTTCGTCGCGGGCTGCGACACCACGCGGGAGTGCTACGACCCGGAGGACGCCGCGGGGCAGGGTGCGCGTTCCTTCGGGTGGAGTTCGCTGGTCCTCGATCTCGCCTCGGCGATGGCGGCCGATCCGGTGCGGGAGGGGTGACCGTGGCCAACTGGGGTTTTCTGGGCGCCGGCTCGATCGCGGCCTCCAGTCTGGCACCCGCCGTGCACGCGGCCGACGGACCGCGTCTGCACGCCGTCGCGGCGAGCGACGCCCGGCGGGCCCGGGCTCTGGACCCGGCGCGGGTGTACACCCGCTACGGGGACCTCCTCGACGATCCCGGCGTGGAGGTCGTCTACGTGGCGCTGCACAACAGCGCGCACCGGACGTGGGTGGAGCGGGCCGTGCGCGCGGGCAAGCACGTGCTGTGCGAGAAGCCGCTCGGTCTGAGCGCCGCCGAGGTCGCCGCGATGACGGCCGCCGCCCGTGACGCCGGCCGGCTGCTCGTCGAGGCGGCCTGGAACCGCTGGCACCCGCGCACCCGTGACCTGGAGGCGATGATCGCCGGTGGCGCGGCCGGCACCGTCCGTACGGTCACCAGCCGGTTCGACGGGCTCGCTCCGGCTGCCGGCAACTACCGGCGTGACGCCGCGCTGGGCGGCGGCGCCCTCTACGACGTCGGCTACTACGCCGTTTCCGCCGCGCTGGCCGCCTTCGGCTGGCGGGCCCCGAGGGTGGTGCGGGCCGAGCAGGAGCACTGGGAGGTCGGCTCGGCCGATTCGGCCACGCGTTTCCTGCTCGAGTTCCCGGGCGGGGGCACCGCCGAGGTGGGGTGCTCGCTCGTGGGCGGCAGGTCGGAGACGTTCACCGTCACCGGCACCGGCGGCTCGCTCGCCCTCGATCAGCCGGCCTTCTGCGCCGGTGCGGCCCCCAGCACGCTCACCGTCACCGGCGGGCGAGCGCGGCACTACCCCGCGCTGGACCCGTACCGCCTCATGGTCGAGGCGGTGGACGCCGCGGTGGGTGGGGACACCGGCGTCCACCTGGTCGTCCCGGCACAGTCGTTGCTGATCGCCGCCACCCTGGACGCAGTGCGCGGCCACCTGCGGCCAGACCCCGCAGATGGGCACCGGGGCCGCGTCCGCCCGGGCGCGCTGGACGGGGCCGGTGCGACGCCGCTGTGAGCGGGCCGGGCTGTCACGAGTGGACAGGGCGGGACGGGCCGCTGGGCCGTGGACTCTCCGTCACCACCGGATGTGAGCCAGAGCCGAAGACCGTACAGACCCAACTCGCTGCATCTGCCCTGTGCGGCGCCTGGGGGTGCACGGAGGCATCCGGTGGAGCCGCCCGTGGCTGGGGCGGCTCCACCGGATGTCGGGCTCAGGTGAGCAGTTCGACGCAGTCGTAGGCGAAACCGGGGCTGAGGAAGCGCGAGCCGCTGCTGCCGGAGACGACGGTGATGGTGAGCGTGTTGGTGCCAGGCCGGAGGGCGGACGCGGGGACGGTGAAGGCGTAGGTGTGGTTGTTGCCTCGGTAGGAGCCGACCGTGAGCGAGCGGGTGCTCGGTTCGGGGTGGGGTTCGGGGGCGGGTGAGGTCCAGTCGTTGAGCCGGATCCGGGGGCGGGCGTTGAGGTAGGCGGTGGTGATGCCGATGTTGAGGGTGCGCGGGTGGGCGGCCTGCTCTGCCGTCAGGTCGAAGGTGACTCTCCGGCCGTCGTTGACGTCCCGCCACTGGTAGGCGGGGAAGTCGGCGTCCGTGGACCGGCCCACGGTGAAGTCGCCGGTCCACGGCTCGGCGCGCACGTCCGAGGGGTGCGCGTGGGTGACCAGGTCGGCGTTGCGAAAGCCGGCCGGGGTGCCGTCCCAGCTGCCGATACGCCAGATCGCCGGAGCCTGGCCCGGGTCGTCGGCGGGGGTGAGGGTGATGGTGTGCAGCGCGGTGGTGCTGCCGGGCTGGACGGTTACGGTGCCGGTGCGGACGGCGAGTTCGCCCTGGTACACCGTCCAGGTGTAGGCGCCGGGCAGCATCCGGCGGGCGGTGAACGCGCCGGTGTGCGGGTCGGCGGTCGCCCAGTACTGCGCGGCGGCGTTGGCGAACCCGACGGTGTACGCGAGGGCCGGGTTGCGGCCCGAGACGCCCACCCCGGACACGGCTCCGCGGCCGCTGTCGCCGACCCAGCCGGCCAGGCCGAGCCCGTCCACCCAGGAGGTGTCGATGCGGTCGTGCCACAGCTCTGATGAGGGTGCGCCCCCGTCGGTGAAGGCGAGCACGTACGGCCCCTGGAGGCCGAAGCGCATCGGCTCGGTCTGGTTCTCGCCGTAGTAGAGGATCTCGTACAGGCCCGCGCCGTTGTCGTAGGAGTGGCGCATCAGGGAGCGGTAGAACGGTCCGCCGGACGCCTTCTCGTGGTTGCTGCGCACCATCCACAGGCCGACGCCGGGCTTGCTCCAGCCCACGTACCGGTAGTCGATGACCCGTTGGTTGGAGTAGTGCTTGGACCGGGTGGTGCCGTCGGGCCTGCGGCGCACGTCCTGGGCCTCGATGAGGACGTCCTGGGTGGCGTCCCAGGAGTCGGGGTTGTCATTGGGGAAGAGGCCAGGGCGGACGCGCACGATGTAGCGGGTGACGGTGATCGAGTCGTCCGCCTTGTCGGTCCACAGGTGGACGTTGTTCTCGCCCTGGCGTGCGGCGTAGTAGTGGCGCAGGGTGCCGTGTTCGACGCTGACCAGGATGGTCCGGCCGTGCCGTGCGATGCTCACCGTGGACGGGCCGAGGCCGGATTCGACCTGGGAGTTCTGCCCGTTGTAGCCCTGGTACTCGGTGCCCCGGTAGACCAGGGAGGTCAGGTCGCCGGTGCTTTTGCTGACCCGGAAGACCAGGTCGGCGCCGGTGTGCACGGTGTACTCGCGGCCGTCGTCGGTGTAGCCGAACGTGCCGCTCGCCGTGGTGGAGGCCTGTGCGCCGGACAGGACGGCGTTGGCGCCGGCCACCGCCCCACCCAGGGCGATGCTCGCCGCTCCGGCCCGGACCAGGAACCGGCGGCGACTCGGACGATGCTTGCTCATGCTGCGATGCTTCCTCTTCGGTCGACGGCCGTCATGGGCTCGGGTAGGCGGGGTAGGTACAGGTGGGCACCGCGCCGCTGCCAGTGGGCAGGGCCGCCCGGAACGCGGCGCGCGCTCTGCCTGTTGGTGGCCGCCGGGCCGTGAAAGGTTGCCCGCGTCGGGGAAACTTTTCTCGAGCCGCGCCCGTGTCAGCGGACGCGGCAGACTGGCTCTGGCGCGAGTTCCGTGAAAGGCCGAGGTCAGCCCTACCAGGGCGTTGGCTGGCCGAACCCGGTCTGTGCAGGCGTGTGGCTGCGCTAGAACGCGACAGCCGACAAGTCGGCAGCGACTTCGACGGCCTGGTAGCCGTAGGTGTCCGCAGCGTCGACTCGCAGCATGAGACAGAATCGATTGAGGGACTTGACCTCCCTGGCGAGACGCTTGTAGTCGCGCTTGAGCAGGTACACCGCTGCGCGGTTGGCGATCGCCGACTGCCCCATGATCATGAGGAGGTTGCGTCCGGGGAAGTGGTGTACCGGTTCCACGGTCTTGTTGTTGATGCCACCGCCGTCGCGGCCGGCCCTGTTCTCCGTGATGGCGCCACCGGTGATGTCGAGGGTGCCGATGGTGCCGTTGAGGACGGCGCCGCCGTCGAGACCCGCGAGGTTATCGGTCAGCTCAGTGTCGTTCAGCGTCGCTTTGCCGAAGTTGTTGATGGCGCCGCCCTGGCCGTCGTTCCGGGCCGTGTTGTGGGCAAGGGCACTGTTTTCGACCGAGAGGGTGGCGCTGCTGTTGTTGATGATCCCGCCGCCCGCGCGGTCACGATTCCCCAGGGGATGCTGAACGCGTCCGGCACAACCGCGAATGGCTGATCAGACTGTCGGCGGGCCCGCCTCGATGCGACGCAGCACCGGAGTGAGGCGGTCCAGGTCGGGGCCGGTCTGGACCTGTCGCTCGTCCCACCAGGTGGCGCCGGCGTCGTGCAGGGGACCAATCGCGTCCTTGGCCTTCGCTGCGTCCAGGGGCGTGGCACCGCCGAGCACGAACTCGAAGGGACGCTCGGCCTCGACCGTGCGGTGCTTGCATACATAGCCGACCAGTTCCCGTACCTCCGCCACATCGGGCACGTGCCCATGCCGGGCCGTCTCGAAGAGCGGCACCGCGCCGTCCCACTGCGCTGCCCGCCGCATGGGCGCACGACGCGGCCAGAACCCGCCGATCCAGACCGGCGGACCGGGCCGTTGCACGCTGGCGGGCAGCAGCGCCACATCCCGGACCTCGTAGTGCCGGCCGTGATGGTTCACCGGCTCGCCGGACCAGAAGCGGCTCAACAGCTCCAGTCCCTCGTCCAGTCGCTCGGCGAGGAGGCGTGGCTCGGCGGCGTCGCCGAAGCTGCGGTATTCGTCGTCGATCGGACCGCCCAGGCCGGCGGCGAAGATCACCCGGCCGCCGCTGAGGTGGTCCAGGGTGGCCACCTGGCGGGCGAGTTGCTGCGGACGGTAACGGGGGACGGGCGTCAGCAGGGCGCCCAGTCGGATCCGGGAGGTCTCCAGCGCGGCCGCGGTCAGCAGCATCCACGGGTCTCCGAAGGGACGCCCTTGGTGCTGCCGGTGCAGCACGTGGTCCCAGACGAACAGCCCGTCCCATCCGGCCTGTTCGGCGGCAGCCGCAACGGTCGCGACGTTACGGGGGTCGGCGAAGTCACCGAAGTTCGGGATATTGATGGAGTAGCGCATCCCAGCAGGATGCGCGGCCGGCCACGAAGCGGCAACCGGATTCGGATACACGCGGCTTCACGGCAGGCTGCGGACCACGCACGATTCATCAGGCCCGCGAACCACAGCCGGACGGACAGGACTGACCCGTCGGACTCCGCATCACAAGCGGGCCCGGGCAGCTGCTACGGCCACCGCCTGGTGAATTACGTGACCACAACCCCTGGGGAATTACGCCGTCGTCGACACTGGAACGCCCTGATGGCTGTCAACGGCACCAAAGGCTACGCACGCTACGTCCCGCTAAGCCCCTCGGTCCCGTCACCGTGTCCGACCACACCACCACCTGAACAAAGAGGACCCCACCCCATGACCCCAGACTTGCCGCCCTCCTTCTCCGAGGACAGCACCATGTTCGTCTTCACCCCCACCCCCGGCACCACCTGGAACCTGACCGTCGACAACTTCACCCAGGCACTGCACCGCCGGGAAGGGGACGAGGCGTACATCCACACGCATGCGGACGCCGAAGGTTCGTACGGGCCGCGCGATGAGCACGACTGGTGGTTCGCGTTCAGCGCGACCGGAGAGAGCTGGGCGGGAACCGGGTCGCCTGCGGCAGGTGACCATGAAGGGGTGGCACTGGACGAGGCCACCGCTGGCGCAGCGGCCGAATTCGCCGCCTGGGTGCTCCGGGAACTCGTGCCGCCGGGCGCGGGAATGGAGTACAACACGAGGGTCGGCATGGAAAGCGGACTTCCCGATGAGGTCCTGACCGAGAACACGGTGACCGAGCTCGACGCCGTCTTCCGGAAGCACCTGAAAGCATCTTCGAGCTGACCACCAACTGTCCGTACGCTGGCTGGTTCCTCCGGGGTGTGCCGCTGCCAGAGCGCGCTCGTCCGCTCCGGTCGCTCCGGCCGGGTTCCCCGACGAGGTGTCGGTGCTCGAGCCGGTGATGGACCAGGCCACCGACTGGACGCCGCCCATCGACCGCGGCCTGGGCGAAGCGCGCCGCGAGAGTGGTTCTCCGTGCACTGCTTCCAGGACGCCGTGCGGTCCGGTAGAAGCCGGACCCGGTCAGCTGGGGCAGGGGCGAGCACTGTGCCGACTGTCATGAAGATCCTGCTGGACGCGTTGGACGAGCTGTGGCGGCTGGAGCCGGACTGGAACCACTCCTACCGGCGCCTGCTCGCCTACCTCGCCGCCAGCGAAACCCTGGACGGCCCCGTCAACCGCACCGGCCTCGGCGACGACTCGGCGTTCCGGCCCGGCACGTGGCTGCGCAAGCAGGACAAGGCCCTGCTCTTGCCGAAAACGTTATCCGGCCTGCTCAGGCAGCATGTTGGTACTCGTGGTGGCTTTACTGCCGTACGGCGGCTGAGCAGCGTCTTTGCAAGCGCCCACGTCCTGGGCATGATCCCAGTTCGTGGGTCTGCGACTGCTGTACTTGATCTTTTGCCGGGTACTCGGCTGGCTGACACTGCTGGGCCGCTCCTCCGCCGCGAACAAGGCGGAGATCGTCGCCCTGCGCCACGAGGTCGCCATCCTGCGCCGTCAGGCCGGGCGGCCGCGGATGTCCTCGGCCGACCGTGCCGTTCTCTCCGCACTCGCGCGGCATCTGCCGTCCACCTTGCGTCGGCACCGGCTGGTCACCCCGGGCACGCTGCCGTCCTGACACCGGCGCCTGGTGCGCTGGAAGTGGCGCCAGCCACCAACCAGGTCCGGCCGACCGCCGCTGCCCGAAGAGATCGCCGCGGTCATCCGGCGCCTGGCGAAGGAGAATCCGACCTGGGGCTATGTCAGGATCCAGGGTGAGCTGCGGCGGCTCGGCCACCGGGTCGCCGCCACCATCAGCCGCGTCCTGCGCCGTTCCGGTCTGCCGCCCGCACCACAGCGCGCCTCCCGGCAGACCTGGCACACCTTCCTCCGAGCACAGGCCCACGCGCTTCTTGCCTGTGACTTCCTGCACGTGGACACGGTCTTCCTCAAGCGCCTGTACGTCTTCTTCGTCATGGAGATCGAGACCAGGCGCGTCCACGTCCTCGGCGTCACCGCGCACCCGACGGGCGAGTGGATGGCCCAGCTCGCCCGGAACCTGCTGATGGACCTGGGAGGCAGGGCCGGACGCTTCCGGTTCCTCAGCCGCGACAGGGACGCGAAGTTCACCGCCGCCTTCGACGCCGTCCTCGCGGGCAATGACACGACGGTCATCAAAACCCCGCCGCAGAGCCCGCGGTCGAACGCCTTCGCCGAGCGGTGGATATGCACCGCACGCGCCGAATGCACCGACCGCCTCCTCATCACCGGCGAACGACACCTGCGCACCGTCCTCGCCGAGTACACCGAGCACTACAACACCGGACGAGCCCACCGCAGCCTCGATCTGCGAGCCCCGAACGACGAACCGAACGTCATCCCGCTGCCCGCAGCCGCAGTCCGGCGCCGCCGAGTACTCGGCGGACTCCTCAACGAGTACCATGCCACCCCCATCAGGCCGCTCACGATCCACGGGAAACGCCCAGATCAGGGGCCTGATCGGAGTTTTGACACCCTTCAGGGCCGGGGTCGGTGTGACGCTTGGGGAGACGTCCGCAGTATTCGCAGGTGTCTGGGTCTGGTGATGGCGGCGGTGGCCTCAGATCTTTGATCGGTATGCGATACGTGCCGCAATTCCACCTGGCTGGCCCCATGGCGTCACACCTTGGACATGTCCGAAATGCCAGCCATAAGAGCTCTCATTACGTTCATCGCAGGTCGGGCGTCTGGTCGGCGTCCGCGCGACAGAGAGAAGTGACATGTTCACGCGCACACTAACTTTGGCCGCTGCCGGAATAGGCGCGACGGTCCTTGCGGCCACCGGCATCACCTACGCCTCGTCCCCCGGATCCACCCCAGCGCCCCCGCCCGTCCAGCCGACAGCCCAGCCTGCGGCCCCGCCTGTCCCGCAAGCCGCCTCGGCCGCGGCCGCCCCTGGCGGCGGCAACGCAGGCGGAGAGAAGGCGGTCGCCTCTGGCGGCGGCAGCGCAGGCGGAGAGAAGAACGACGACCGCGGACACGAGGGCGGCGGACGCGACGACCGCGGCCACGAGGGCGGCGGACGCGACGACCGCGGACACGAGGGCGGCGATCACGGCGACCGCGGACACGAGGGCGGCGAACGCGGCGACCGCGGCCACGAAGGCGGCGACCACGGCGAACGCGGCCACGAAGGCGGCGACCACGGCGACCGCGGACACGAGGGCGGCGACCACGGCGACCGCGGACACGAAGGCGGCGAACGCGGCCACCGCCACAAGGAGGGAAGGATCTTCTTCAACGAACGTACGTTCTCCGCCCGCACCGAGGGCTGCATCACGACGGCCAGCGGCCTGGGTGCCACCAGTTTCAATATTTTCAACGACAGCTGGAAGACCATCGAGGTCTTCCGCGGCTTCAACTGCGACCACGGTGGTCCGGTCGCCATCGTGGGCCCCCACAGCTCCACCAACGGCGTGGTGGCCCGCCACTTCGACGAGGACGAGTTCGAGTTCGGTGGCGCCTTCGATTGCGATGGCGTCGTGGGCAGCTTCCGGGTGATCGGCCACCGAGGCGAGTGGTGACAGCACCGTCCGGAGCACGGGAGCGATCCCGGCCCGCCGGAAGCGGGCGCGACACGGCTTCGAGGCCGCCGCCCACTTGGGTGACCAGCGTCGCGGTGCCACCGCAGTACGGTGTCGGGCCGCACCAGCAGCCGCATCCGGTGCAGCACATCGCGTGGCAGGCCGCTGACCAGAGCGGCCAGGAACGCCCGGTCGCTCGCTTCGAACCGGACCCGCTGCCCACCCAGTTGCCTTTCCAGTACCGCGATCTGATGGTGTAGGGCCAGGATCTCCACGTCCTTGTCGCGGTCGCTCATCGGCAGCAAGCGCAGCACTGCGAACGCGTTGATCACGCCCAGGTATGCCAGTCTCAGCAGCATGATCCATCAGCCTGACAGGCTCATCCGACACCCGTGGCCATTCATGAGAACGCGCAGGTCACAAGCCCTGGATGAGGTTTTCGACAGGGGCAGGGTGTTGGGTGCTCAGTGCTGCAGGGCACTGCCGGCCGTCCACTGGGCCCAGGTCAGGTTGAAGTCGGCGTAACCGTTCTGCGGGTCGGCTTTGGCCCGCGAGGTACCGGTCACGGTGACCGGGTCGCCCGGCTGAACGTAGTTGTAGAACCACTCGGCGTTCGACATCGACAGGTGGATGCAACCGTGTGAGCCCTCGCCGCGGCCCGGGTTCGGGTCACCGGTGGAGTAGTGCACATAGGTGCCCGTGTCGGTCAGGTGGACGTCCCAGGGCAGCGTCAGGTCATAGAAGTTCGAGTTGTTCTTGTCGCAGGTGATACCCACGCTGCAGGAAGTCATCCGGACCTCGGGCTGCTTGTCCAGCACCGCCATGGTGCCGCCCCAGGTCGGGAAGGTCGAGCTGCCCGCGTCGATCGGCATGGTCTTCACCAGCGCCCCGTCGCGGTAGACCTGCATGGTGTGGTCGGGCACGGAAACCTTCGTCTCCGTGTCCGCACCGATGGTGAAGCCGTGGTGGTAGGTACGGGTGCCGACACGCCCGTTGCCGTCGCTCACCCCGGTCAGGTCGGCGTCCACGTTGACCTTGGTGCCGGAGGGCCAGAAGTTCTGCGGCCGCCAGTCCACCCGGGTACCGCTGAACCAGTGCCAGGCCCCGGTCACCGGCACTGAGGTGGTCACCTTCAGCTGCTGCTCCACAGCGGCCCGGGCCGAGGTGGCCACCGCTTTGCTGAACACGATGGAGACCGGCATTGCCACACCGACGGTGCTGCCATCGGCAGGACTGAAAGTGTCCATCTGTATCGGCGAGGCGGACGGCGACGGGCTGGCGCTGGAACTGGCGCTGGCCGAGGCAGTGGCACCGGTACCGGCCGAGGCGGTCGAAGTCGTCCCATCAGCGGGCGCCGAGTGGACGGCCGAAGCCGACGCTGCGCCGCTGCACCCGCTGACACTGGCCAGCACCCCTCCGGCCAGAACCGCGATTCCGATGCTGTTCTTGATCCGCCCCATGACCCTTGCTCCGCTCACACCAATTCACCAGACCCTCAGATATCCACACAGACCCCGAATCCGTGTACACGGTTGCGTCAACAGATAAGGAGCGGAAGTCCGTTGCAGGACTATGACAATGTGGGGAACGGGTCAGCTCGCCGCCCGCCCGGCGGAGGTCCAGGCGGCCGGGTGCGGCTCGGCGGCCCGGCCGCGCGCGGCGGCAGCGCGCAGGGGGCCGCGGGCGGCGGCACCGCGCCGCAGTCCCCGGGCGGGGTGGGCACCGTGACACCGAGGTGGAGGCGCGAGCGCCGTCGAAGGTGTTGAAAGCCTCCGCCGGGGAAAATCGATTCCGCCGCGTTCCGGGTCGCATCCGTCGCAGGCGCCCGGCGCCTCGTCGTCAGGGCGTCACCTGGACGGCTTAATCCCGATCGGCGCCTGGCTTCGTTCGGCGCAGCATGGTTTGACAGAGGCGGCACTCTCGGGTGTCCGTCCCGTGATCGAGTGCACCCCGAGCCACCGCATCGGAGGGCAGGCCATGCCCCACGTACCTGTTGAGGACCACGCCGTCCCGCACGTTTCGACGATTCCGGCGAATGTGAACGAGCACGTTGCTCTCTTCGTCCGTGAGTACGACGGGACGAGGCCGCACCATCCCACAGAGGCCGTGCTGATGCTGCACGGTCGCAGCGCGCCGGGCCTTGCCGGGTTCGACCTGCCGTACGGCGACTACAGCTGGGCCCAGGCCCTGGCTCAGGCGGGATACGACGTCTTCGTCATGGACCTCCAGGGATCCGGCCGCTCCCCCCGGCCGAAGATGGATGACCCATGCAACGCCGACCCGGCGAAGCAGCGGGCTGCCCTGGTCCCCAACCCGCTGGCGGACGTGTGCACCCCCAACTATGCGCGTCAGCTGAACAATTCGCTGAGCGACTGGGCGGAGCTGGACACGGTCGTCGACTTCATCAGGGCGCGGCGGAACGTCCCCGACGTCGCGTTCGTCGGCTGGTCCGCCGGTTCGTTCGTGATGGGCCCCTACACGGTGCAGCATCCCGACAAGGTCCGCACCCTGTTCCTGCTGGCACCGATCTTCCCGCCCCACGGCAGGGCCAGCAGACCCGGCACCCGCTTCGACGCGCCCGGTGCGCTGCCCGTCTCCACGCCGCCGCAGCAGTACGGCTTCCCCATGAACATCACCATGAACGCGGAGTTCGTCCACAGCTGGGACGTCGAGGTGCGCTGCCCGGACCAGCGCGAGGACGGCATGACCGACATCGTCTGGTCGGCCGTCATGGACAGCGACGACCTCGGCAGGACCTGGGGCCCCGTGCATCCCGACGGTCCTGAAGGCGTCTCACGCGTCCGCAACTCCTACTGGTGGGGCTGGAACAACTCCACCGTGCCCCTCGACGGCACCCTCGGCGCACTCGTCCCGGTGTGCCTCGTCTACGGCGAGTTCGACACCCAGGCCATGCACCCGTCGCCCGTCCCCGCGACCGACTTCTCCGTCCCCGCCCTCTACACGGCGATCCCCGGCACGGACAAGCTCATGATCGAGGTTGCCTGCACCGGACACATGATGCCCTGGGAGAACCGCGCCAAAGACCTGCATCAGATGTGCCGCGAGTGGCTTAAGCACACCGCCGTCGCCGGTTTCAAGAGCGGCAGTTACACCCTCGACACGGCCGGCGACTTTCACCCCGCCCCGTGAGCGCGGTGGAAGTCGCCGGGCCTGCAGACCGTCGGAGGCGGCGCTTTGCCTGCCCTTTCATTGACCGGAGGTTGCACCGGGAGGTAGCGGCCTCCGTCCGGCGCCGCCCCTGTTTCCCCAGGCCGGACCGCCCCGGGCAAGCCGGTGGGGACCGGCGACATCTCTTTTCACGCGGTAGCCGTGGGAAGAGACCACTGCTTCACCAGCCGCCGCGCCGCCACCGGCACGGTGTCCGCCGCCTGGGCCGGCTCGTACAGCTGCACCGTCGGGGGCGAGCTCGGCCGGGCCGGCCGGGACGGTTGCGTTCAGCCGTGCGACCTGGTGCGGCGGGACGGGCGGTGCGGGGCCGGGCCGGTCGGGCTGGCCGTTGCGGGCGGAAGCTGCTGCGGTCGGGCCGGCCGTTGCGGGCGGGATCGGCGCGGGCGGGTCTGCCGGGGTTGTGCGGATGCTTGGGTCCAGTCGGTGATTAGCTGTGCGAGCTGGACGGTGCGGCGGTGCCCGGTGGCGCTGAGCGACATCACGAGGAGCGCGGGGAGGTTGACCGCGATGAGCGGGAGCAGGAGCGCGGCTCCGAATACCGTGGCTACGGTGGCGGTTCCGGCTGCCCGGAAAAGCGCGGGAAGGTTCATGGCTGGATTCTCCGTTTTTCGATGTTCGACCGCCCGTTTTTCTGCCGGGCTTGACGGAAATCCTGTCTCGTCGTGTACCGGTTGCGGAAGTGAAACCTATTCCGGGGGTTTTCGGGCGGGGTTTGTCGGGATGGTTGCGGGTGCGCGCTTCCCGCTCCGTCTGGAGGGGTTCAGTGGAAGCCGGCGCGGTTGCGGGCCCCCCGCAACCGCGCCGACGGGCGGGCGGGCGGGCGCTTCATGGCCGGGTTGCGCGGCCGCAACGCGCGGAACTGCGGCGCTTCACCGGGTGCGACGAATGGGTCCAGGGTCGTGAGACGGGCACAACGGGGGCGTAGGAGTCGGTGCCGGGCGAGGGTGGGGACCGCACGGATGGGCAGCGAGATCGGGCCGATCGACAACAGCGTCGTCGACGGGACACAGGGGAGCGCCTGGGGAGGGCCTGAGCGGACGGATTTCTCGAAGCGCGTTGCGGATCTGATGGCGACCAGTGGCATCAAAGACGTTGATATCGCTCATCGGATGAACGTCCACAAGGCCACGGTCGGCAGGTGGAGGAAAGGGGAGTATCTTCCTCCAGTGGATTTCGTTGAAATCATCCTTAATATGGCGGAGGAACGGACCGGGAAAACACTCGCGGTGGGTTTTCGCGATGACACGCACCGTTTATACAGCGCGGCGGCGTACGCCGACCACTACCACCGCGACGTACAACCCAGACTCCAGCAGGCGGCCCGGGAGCAGGCCCTGCGCCACGACCGGGACTCCCTCACGACGCAACTGGCACTCCTGAGCGATGTGCTCCTCAAGAGCCTCACAGGGTTCCTCGATCTGTACGCCCAGCGCGGACACCTGACCGCCGAGCTCTCCCAATGCCACTACGAGATCGACGGCCTCCAACGGCAGGTGACGCTACTGCAGCGGACCGGGCAGCCGACGTTCGAACTCGACGAGCGGCTCCGGCGGCAGCAGGCCAGAGCCGAGGCACTGCGCGCCGACCGGCAGGCGGTCGCGATCAGCGCCGACACGGCCGAGCACATCTTCCTGTCGATGGTCGCCCCGTCGCCAGAGGAGGAGACCCCCGAGCACCGGATGGCGCGCGTGCGGCTACGCGCGGCGGCCGATAGCCCCCGGCAGCAGTGGTGGCCGCAGCCGCCCACCGTCGCCACCGGACCCGCACCCGCCGGCGTCCCCGATCAAGTACCGCCCCTCCTGCCGCCCGCACCACCCCCGTCGTCGGGACGGCTGCTGCGGGGCAGCGTGGCCGTCCTGGCCGTCGCCGTCGCCGTCGCCGTCCTGGCGGTCGCGGTCGTCGTCATCCTCGTCCGCACGAGCGCAACCAGCACCACGACTGCGGGCGCCGCGGCCCCGACCGTCACCACCGAGGCGCATCCCAGCATCGCGGCCACACCATCCAGCACCTCGCCCGCGCAGCCCGCCGCTCCGACCGGCGCCACCGCGGCTCCGCCCGACGCAGGGGGGTGGACGTCCCAGTACCGTGACACGGCCATCAACGTGCCGTCGGCAGCGAGGACGTGCGGCCAGGTCATCATGGACCTTGATCCGGCCCGCGGGGCCGTGTTGGACCCGGATGACTTCACGAGTATCCTCACGAACTCCCCGGCGGACCTGATGATCCAGCAGCCCTGCTCCACCCTCAATTCGGTCACCATGGTCTACCCGCACCTCAAGGCCTGGGGAACGTCCTCGGCGCAGGAACCCGGTCCGGACCAGTGCCGCAACGATGCCATGCGCCAGGCAATGCCCAACCCCGCGCCGTTCAGCAAAATCACCGTCGGCTCCGCCTACTGCGTGATTACCGCGAAGGACTCGGTGGCGTGGTTCAAGGTCGTTGCCAAGCCCGGCAGCGACCAGCAGGGGATGACCGTCACCGCCACCCTGTGGACCGCGAGCGGCTGATCCGTTCAACCAAGCGCGGCACTTGCTGGTGGGCCGTGGGCGGACCGACGGCCTGGCGACCTTCGCCGCCGCCCGTCCGGTCGACTGGTTGCCCGCGCGCAGGGGCCCAGGCTGTTCGGCTGGGGGTTCGGTTCGCAGATGATCGCAATGCGAACGTCCGCCGGGTGCAGCGAGCGCAGGTAGCGGCAGAACTCCAGGAACTTGGACCGGTTCTTGGTCTTCTTGATGTGGCCGTAGAGCTGGTCCTTGGCGAGATCGTGGGCGGCGAAGAGGTGTCGGACGCCGTGCGGCCGGGTGTAGGTGGCCCGCCGCCGGGGTCTGGGGCCGCGGTCAGGGTCTTTGCCCTTGCCACCGCGTTCGGCCCACTGCCGTCCGGGGTGCGGTTGGAGGTTGAGCGGGCCGAACTCGTCGAGGCAGAAGACGACTTCGGGCTCGTTTTCTTCGGGTATGACCTCGCCGTCCGCGATCGCGTAGAGGTGTTCGACGCGGGCCTTCTTGGCCGCGTAGTCGGGGTCGCGGGAGGTCTTCCAGGTCTTCACGCGTTGAAAGGAGACGCCTTCCTCGCGGAGCAGGACCCGAAGGCCCTCGTGGCTGATGTCGTCGACCACCCCCTCGGCGACCAGGAAGTCGGCCAGCTTGGCCAGGCTCCAGGTCGAGAACGGCAGGCCGTGCTCAGCCGGCTTGGACTTGGCGATCTTCTTGATCTCGCGGCGCTCGGGCAGTGTGAACGTCCTCGGCCGTCCGCCCTTGTATTTCGGGTAGAGCGAGTCGAAGCCGTCGGCGTTGAAGTTGTGGATCACGTCGCGGACCCGGTCCGCGCTGGTGAACGTTATCTCGGCGATCTTCGCCACGGGCATGCGCTGGGCGGACAGCAGCACCATCTGGGCCCGCCGCCAGGTCACCACCGACCCAGTGCCCCGGCGGACGATCCGCAGCAGCCGTCTTCCCTCGTCGTCATCGATCTCACGGACCTGCACGCGTTCAGCCACGTGATCATTCTGACGGCCCGCTACCGCCCGGCATAGGGGGCCCGCTGCTTCCACGAGCCCTATTCGGCGGGAGCCGCACTGACGCAGCCGCAGAGTGTCTTCCTGACAGCCCTGGTGGAACAGGAGTCCTGCTGGGGGTCGGTTGCCAACCGGATCCTGTGGCTGCGTGAAGCTGGGCTGCCGGTGGAGCGCGGGCAGCTCCAGGTCCTTGTGCAGAACGCGGGGGAGTAGACCCTGGCGTGCCGATGGGGTGCGTCGGGCGGCGCCGATGGTGTCCAGGGCAACTACACGAGTGGCGTCGTGCCGCTGAACGCTGCCGTCGCCTTCAACCTGCGGCTCAAGCCGAGCCGACGTCGGTATCCCGATCCCAGGTGTGCTCCGGCTGAAACGTCGCGCCGTGGCTGTTCCGTCGTTCGTGTGCTGCCGCTCGGCGTGTCGGGATGAGCCGTTGGTCCGTAGGACAGCCTCGCTTCCGTCGGACTACAGCGTCGTTTCAGCGGACCGGAGGTGCCGTGATGTCGGGACCAGCCAGCCAGTCCTCGTCACCCGATCCGCGGCAGTCAGGGCCAGCCGCCGTGGTGGGGCGTGAAGGCTCGGTGGCCCGGCTGATGGATCTGGACAGCCGGGGGGTGGAACTTCAACCCCCTCAGCACGGCCGGGTCGTGCGGGACCGCCTCAAGTAGGCCGTCGGCCCGGCCAGCCGAGCCCTGTGTCTGGGGCCGTCTGCTGCCGGTGGTGGATGCCTGGTGGGCCAGCATGCCCGTCCCCGGGGGCTTGCAGCCGCCCCTGCCCCGCCGGCACCTACGCCCACTGACCCGGGAGCATCCCGCCCTCGTCGATGCTGCCGCTATTTTCGCGGCCGTGATCAACAAGAGGACCGCACGCGTGGCCGGGGGCCCGCCGACGACCGCCGGCCTGCGGGAGGTGCTCAACCGTGTCGTGATCGTCGACGCACCGCCGGGCGAGGCCGACTGCGCCGATCACGCGCGGACGGAGGTGACCGGCGCCGGCATCGCCGACCTGGCCCGGCTGCTGGCCGTCGTGGACGGCGGCACCGGAGAGCTGTGCCTGTGCGACGGCTGGCCGACGATCACGGTGCACGGCCCGAACGGCGACCTGATCGCCTGCTGGACCCTGCACCACCAGAGCGGCCTGCGCGGGCTCGGCGACTGCGACGCCGACCTCGTCGACGGCCCGGCCCTCACCGACTGGCTGGCAGGGCGGGGCCTGACCGGCTCCCGCAGGGTCCAAGAGCACCTGGCAGCCCTGAACGCCGCGGAGGACCAGCGCCGGACGCGCTGGATCCAGGCCGCACCGGCCGGCCTGGCCGAAGCGGCCGCGGACGTGGCCCAACCTCCGGGCCGCGACCGCAGTGCCTGGTCACGTGGACTGCGTGATGCCGAGGAGTGGCTTGCCTCCCTCACCCGGCTGCGCCAGCCCGAGGCGACCGAGCGGATCCGTGCTCTGCTGGCCTGGGCCGGGGATCCGGCCCGGGAGGCCACCGGCGGTCTGAAGTGGTACGACCTGGCCGTGCGGCGCCAACTGCTGGCCGAGGACCCCGACCTCGTCCTCACCGCCCTTGCCACACCCCTTGAACCCGGCCCAACTCGACGGTGCGGCCCAGCTGTTCAGCTCCACCGAATGGGCCCAAGCCCACGGCAGACAGCTGCCCGAGCCACTTCGCTCGACGCTGATCGGGCACATCGAGGCGGACGGCACCGAGCCCATGCGGTTCCGGCTGCGGCACGGCTACTACAGCGCGGAACGAACCGTCTGACCGGGCCGCGCGGTGGGCCGATCGTTCAAGGTGAACGGACTTCCCTGCACGACGGCGGACTCGGCGGCTATTTGGGGGCCGTCATCGCGTCGCGGATGCGGCGGGTGCGGTCGGCGGCGTCGGTCTGGTCGAGCGTGGCCGGGCTCCCTTGGGCCCAGGGCGGGAAACTTATGGAGCCGGCGGTGTAGTGGTCGGCCCAGAAGCATACGGGCATGACGAGCAGTGCCTCGGTCCACGCCCCGCAGGTGAGTCGGCCCTGCGGGTCGTGCGAGTCTCGGGCATCTACGTCGGTCAGTGGCACCGTCCAGGTACCCCGCGTGGACTCCATCGCGGCGCTCGCGGACGCCACCACCGCAGCGGGATCCGAGACGGTGCCCCAGGCGCCACCGATCGTCAGGATCCCGCCGGAGTCGGCCGTGTACTTGGCCACCAGACCCCCGTCGAAGCTCTTGTAGCCGGTCGGCTGCGGCCGCGGGCTCGCCGGATCGTCGGCCCGGACATCGGCGGGGCCCTTGGCCCGGTAGCCGCCGGGAAGGGACTCCGGAGCAGTCAGCCGCAATGAGCCGGGCGCTGCATCGGCGGAGCTGGCGGCCGCCGCTGGAGCGCTCTCGGGAGACCGCGACTCGTCTTTGCAGCTTGCCAACGTCCCCACCAGCAGAACCGAGACCCCAGCCGCCGACGCAGTCTTCACGGCACGCACACCCACCCCAAGCTTCATAATCACATCGTAGAGGCCGGGGCCGTGACCCCGAGGTCGGCTGCCGTTTCCCGCAGCCTCGATGGCGCGCAGGACCCACAGCCTCGCCAGGCGTTCTCACCTGATGGCCATACAGCTGGACCCGCTGCCCGGGCGGCCGCTGCTGGTCCTGCCACCAGGAACGCGAGGAGCGGCAGCGGCTCCCGTGGCCCGGACCAGCACCACACGCCTCAATGTCCCCGTCCGATCGAACCGACCGAACGGGGACACCGGCTGTTTCTGCTAAGGGAGTTGGACAGTGACCTCCGGCTCCTCCGGCGACGGTCCGTCGAACAGCGGCTCCCACATCCCCTTCAACTGCTCGTCGAGGAAGGCATCGAGGTAGGTGCGGGTGATCGCCAGGCCGCGTGTCGGGTCGATCGCTCCGGGGGCGCTCGGCATGCCCACGGCCTGGGCGAGCAGCGGGAGGTCACTGAAGGTGCTGTGGTCGGCTCCGGCGACGGTGAGGCGGCGCTTCCAGCCGTCCAGGTTGGTCCAGGCGTCGTCCCAGGTGGTGTCCGTCTCGTCGTGCTGGGCGCCGAACAGCAGGAAGGGGCGCCCGCCGAGGCCGGTGGTCGGGACCGGCGCGAAGAAGGTGCCGTCCATGTTCACGCCCGCCCGGACCCGGGTGTCGGCGGCCATGGTGGTGGCGGCGGCGTCACCGCCGATGGAGTGGCCGGCCATGCCGATCCGGTGGCGGTCGATCAGGCGGGCACGCTGCCAGGGTGAACGTTCGGACGTCAGCTGGTCGATGACGAACGAGGCGTCCTTGGCGCGGCTCTCGGCGATGGCCGGCACGCCGCCCTCCGGCGGCTGGTCGCAGATGGCGCAGGCGAGCGTGTGGCCGTCCGGGAAGGTGACGCCCGCGGACTCGTAGGTGTGGTCGATCAGCGCGACCACGTAGCCGTGGCTGCTCAGGTCTTCGGCGATGCTGGTGAACAGGGCGCGCGGGAAGCCGAGTCCGGGCGAGAGGAGCACCAGCGGGAACCGGCCGTCCGCCGGGCGGGCGTCCGCCCGGGCCCAGGTGCCGACGGCAGCCAGCGCCTCGGCCGCCGCCTTCGCGGCCACCAGCTCCGGGTCCTCCTCGATGCCGATCGCCGCCAGCAGGTCCCGCTGGTCCTCCTCCAGGCCCGGCCAGCCGGCCCGCTGCGCCTGCACCCAGCGGCCGAGCTGCTCGCCCTCGAACGCCGTCTCCAGCGGCAGGCCGGCCCAGTCGACCCGGCTGTCCGACACCACTGCCGCGCCATGGCGTACGTGCGCTGCCAGGTGATCGGCCAGGCCGGGGCGATCTCCTCCAACGCGGCCCGCCGCTCCGCCGCCGGCACGGCATGACGCCGACGAGTACCGGCGCCGGTTCCGGACCGTCCGGGGATGCGGCCGACGGACGCCCGTGGTCCGGGGACCGCGGGCGTCCTGGATACCTCAGCGGCGGGCACCCCGACGGCGGGCGATCACCAGCGCGCCCCCGCCGACGGCGAGCAGCGCGGCCCCACCAGCGCCGTAGACGATCATCTGGCTGCTGTTGCCACCCGTGCTGGCCAGGGTGCTGGCCGGCGTGGTCGAGACCGGATTGGCGGTCGGCTTGCCGACCGGGCCGGTCGTGTCCGCAGGCACGGCCGGGGTGGTCGACGGGGTGCCGCCGGACGGCGTCCCGGTGGTGGCCGACGCCGACGGCTTGGCGGTGGTGGAAGGCGAGGCGGTGGCCGTCGCGGTGGCGGTGCCCGAAGGCGTCGTCGTGGCGGTGGGCGTCCCGGTCGGGTGCGGGGTCGCGGTGGACGTGGGCGACGCCGAGGAGGTCGGCACCGGGGCGGTCGGCGTGCCGCTCGGGGTCGGCGCGCAGGCCTTGCCGCCGTTCCAGGCCGAGATCAGGTTGTCCGTGAAGACGCCGTCCGGGTACCTCGGCGCGGGGTTGGCGACGCCGTCGAACTTCTTGTCGCCGTTGTACAGGTCGATCTGGCCGTAGCACTTCGGCAGGTGGGCGGAGACGTCCAGGGTCGCCTGGCGGTTCCCGCTGCGCAGCGTCGTGGTCGCCCAGCCGAGGAAGGTCTGCTTGCCCGAGGTGGCCCAGGTCGGCCCCTCGGTGTCGTAGGAGGCCAGCGAGATCCGGTAGTCGCAGCCGTCCACGACGTCGCCGACCAGGCGGACCTGGATGACGCCGTGCGGCTGGGACATCCGGCCGTCGGAGATCCAGCCCTTGCCGCCGTCGACGGAGAACTGGACTCCGACGGCGCCGCATCCGTGCTCGGCCTGGGCCTGGGCGGTGCCGGCGGTGAGCAGCGGAGTGCCGACGGCTATGCCGAGGGCGGCGAGGGCCGGAAGGCTCCGGCGCAGGAGTTGGTGCACGAGGAAGCTCCCTAGGGGTTGTACACGGTTCGTGTGGGATTCACCGCTCCCCGGTGGCGATCAGGACGGCCCGTCACCGGAACTGAGCGGACGTGAAACCGTGACCGTACCCGATGGCCTGCCAGACCACCGACGCCGCCCACCGCCGCCCAGCCCCTCTACCACGCCCACGTCGTCGAGTTGCGGCGGCGTCCGAGGCAGACGGAGCTACGCCTCCTGGACCGGCTCGGCGCGCTGGTCGGCACGCGCGACCTTGACGGCGGTGAACACGTGTTCCCCGGAACGAACCGTCATCCCCCGGTCTGGGCTGCTGTCGGTGCCCGTCGATAGCGTGGCGCCCGAACAACCCGGAAACGCATCACATAAGGGCAAGGAGCAGGGATGTTGGCGAGCGCCGCCAACACGCTGGAGGTTAGGTACTGCGAAGGCTGGGACCCGAAGGCCCGGGCCGGAGCCGGTCTCATACCGGAGCGGGAGGCCCGGCGGCGGGACGGCGCCGGGGAGCCGTACGCCGTACTGGTCGGCGCCCCCGGTGCGGACGGACGGCCGCTGGCCCTGCTTCAGGTCGACTGGGGTCACGGGTATCTCGGGCTGTTCCTGTTCGACGGGCAGGCACGGCGTACCAGGCAGTTCGAGTACCGCCAGCTGGAACCGGGCCGACTGCACCTTCGCCAGTACCAGGAGCGGCGTCCCGCGTCCGCCGAGGAACCGGAGTTCGTGGAGCGTGGGTGGACGTTCACGCTGACCGTTCACCCGGACGGGACGGCCAAGAGGGTCCTCGACAGTGGTGGTTCCCTGCACACTTCAACGAAGGTCCCGTCCGAGCACCACACCGTGGCCAAGGCCGAGTTCGGGAAGTGGACGGCCTACCTCGACGGACGCCTGCTGGGACTGGACGGTCCGATCAATCTCGTATCGGTGTCGGACGGCGCCCACGAGCCAGCCCCGGTCGCCGCGCCCAGGCCGCCGCTGTGGCAGGCGCCGCAGCCGGCGAGGCCGCGCCACCTGGAGGTCATGTTCACACCGGGCAGCCGCCTGACCGACCGCCACGGGGACATCGCGGTGATCAGCGAGCCTGAGCACGCAGGCCTGCTCCACCTGCCCACCGGATCCGTCCTCGCCGCGGATCCGCACACCATCGACGACCGCGACCAGCCCTTCACCGTGACCGTCCCGCCCGGCGACTACCCGGTGCTGATCGCCACGATGTGCTGGGAAGGCCGGCAATGGGGCGAGACCCTTGCCGCGATGCTGCGCATCAGCGAGCGCCCGACAGCCGGCTGGGAGCTCGCACTGCGTCCGGGGCAGGACTCTCGTCTGCTGGGCGACGGGCACTTCTTCGGGTTCGGCGTGGACACCGGGACGGCCTGTTTCCTGGACGCCTCGGGCCGCCAGGCGCTCACGGAGCAGATCGACGAGGAGAACGGCGGTCTCGCAGCCGACGGGGGATCCCCGTACCCGGAGGTCCGGGAGGCGACGACCGGTACCAACCTGATCGCGTACCCGAGCGGCATGGGCGACGGCACCTACCCGGTGTGGATCGGTCGCGATGCCGACGGTGCGGTCACCTGTTTCGTCGCCGACATGCTGATCCTCCACCATGCGACGGTCCTGGAGACAACGGCCACGTCGACCGCCGCCGTCCTCCGCCCGTTCGGTCGGTCAGGAGCCGAGGACCGCCGCGAGGCGGCGTTCAGCAGCCCGGGCGCCACGGCGGAGTTCATCGCGGCTGAGATCACCGACACGGAGCAGTTCGCGGTCGCCATTCGACGGCGCTAGGACTCCGCTTCAAGGCTGATCAATGTGTCGGACCTGCTGCCGACAGAGTTGGCCTGTGACGGCGGCACCGATCCCTTCGGGATGCTCGGCGCCCGGGGTGCTGGTGAGTTTGCCCGCCCTGGCCCCGCTCACCGGGCGCAGACATCGGCCCGTCGTGCTGGCGGTCGGTGGAGCCCGGTGCAAGTGGTTCGCGGCTGTTTCATCAACCTGTGTGAAGTCCAGTGCTGCGCGGCTGCACGGTTGCGATCCTGTTCGACATGGGCACCGACCGCAGCCGCACGGCTGGCACCAGGCAGGAAACCCCGTTCGGCCTCGTCCTCTCCCGCGGCTATGTCGAGCCCGCGGGCTGGCTGCTGAAACTGAGCATGGAGCCGCGCACCCCCGCCGGAGAGCTTGATGACCTCTCCGGGCTCGGCTGGCCGCTGTGGACAGACACCTTGCAGCGTGACCCTCGATGGGTCGTCTCCTTCGACGCCGGCACCCGCCGCCTCATGCGGATCGTCCGTCTCGACGATGCGCAAACCGCCGTTCAGAACGAGTTGTTCGCCCTGGGCGACGGCATCCCCTTGGACGACCGCCTGTGGTCGGCGGTCGAGGGTCAGCGCCCGGTCATCCTCTGCGGGCCACTGCACGGCGAGCCCACCACCGAGGCCATGGCCAACGCGAAAGCCGCCGGCACGCTGCGCGGCATCGCCGCCCGCTGCCTGATCTCATGACCGCGCAACCACTGGCACTTGCCATCTCCGGCGCCGGATGCGGCGGGGGACACGTACGGGTGACTTCCCCGGCGCGCGCCGGGCGGGGGACCGGGCGCGCCGGGAAAGTCCGGGCGTGAGCAGGACGTTGCGCCTGGCGGTGGCGCAGAGCACGGTGCCCGAGGACCCGGGGGACCGGCGGCGACCCTCGGCGGCCAGCTCACGGACGGCCGCCCGGGCAGCCTGCCCCGCGCCGCCGAACTCAGCGGCTACGGCTTCTACAGCTACCTGACCTACAGCTTGAAGTTCCAGGGCCTGTCCAGCAGCGAGCAGTCCGCAGTGAAGGAGACCCTGCCGTTCTCCCGGCAGGGCGCCGACGCGCCGAGCGCGCTCTCCGGCACCACGACCGCCAGCCACAGCTACGCGCGCAACGGCGCCGGCGTCGCCCGCGACGTCTACGTCGCCCACTGACCCCCGATCGACCAGGAGGAAGACCGAGTGGCAAGCCAGGATGACCTGTTCCACCCCGTGATCGAGCTGCCCGAAGCCGTACGCCGGGCCCGCTACCACCGCCTGGTCGGCCTGGACGACATAAAACTGCGCCTGCGCAAGGAAGCCGTCCTGCTGGCCGACCCGCGCAAGCTCCAGGCATGGGCCGACGCACACCACGGCGGCGACGTCGCCGTACTGAAGCTGTTCGCCGACCGGGCACCGCTGTTCGTCTTCGCCGGGGACGTCGGCTCCGGCAAGTCCGCCCTCGCCGAGTCCTTCGGCTGCGACCTCGCCGACCAGCTCGACCTGCCCGTCCTCCTCTACCGGCTCAAGCTCGCCACCCGCGGCAGCGGCCTGGTCGGGGAGATGACCGCCCTCATCGGCGACGCCTTCGCCCACCTGCACGCCGAAGGCCGCCGCGTCCAGGGGCCCCGCGGCGTGAACTCCGTCCTGGTGCTCGTCGTGGACGAGGCCGACGCCCTCGTCCAGTCCCGCGAAGCGCAGCAGATGCACCACGAGGACCGGGCCGGTGTCGACGCCTTCCTCGCCGGGATCGACAGCCTCGCTGGCGCCGAGGTCCCGGTCATCGTCGTGCTGTGCACCAACCGCGTCGGTGCCCTCGACCCGGCAGTCATGCGCCGCGCGGCTGCCACCTTCACCTTCGGGCGCCCTGACGACCGGCAGCGCCACGCTGTTCTCACCCAGGCTCTGGACGGCCTCGCCATCGGGCCCGAGACCGTCGACAAGCTCGTCGCGCGCACCGGCCCCAGCACCGGCCGGCCCGGCTACACCTTCTCCGACATCACCCAGCGTCTGGTCCCGGCAGCCATCCTGCGGGCCTTCCCCGACCAGCCTGTCCGCGACGAGGACCTCCTCGCCCTCGCCGAGGAACTGAAGCCCACCCCCGTGTTCGCCGAGGAGCACTGATGGAGCCCCTACCCGCCCCCGGTCCCACCAGCGTCAGGACCACCGGCGACTACTACCAGTGGCTCACCGCCTGGGAGGCGTGCCTGACTCTCCTGCGTGAGAACGCCGCCCGCTCGCACAACCCCGTCCGCTCGGTTGGGGTGGAACTGGACGGCGTCGGGAACCTCGACGACGTCGTCCAGCTGCGCGACGCCGCGCCGCACACCTACAAGCAGGTCAAGTACACCGTGGACAGCTCCACGCCCGTCAACGAGGAGTACCTGACCAAGCCCAGCCCGAGCGGCGGCCCGTCGGTCCTCAAGAAGATCGCCAAGGCATGGCGGAAGCTGACCGCGGACGGCGACTGCGTAGAGCTGGTCCTCGTCACCAACCGGGCACCCGACCCGGACGACGACCTGGTGTCCGTCCGCGACGCCCGCACCGGGTTCCTGATGCCCAAGGCGGGCGAAGGGGGCGCCAACTCGAAGCTCGGCCAGGCCCGTGCCCGCTGGGCCCAGGACGCCGACCTGACCGAGGCCGAACTCGGCGAGCTCCTGTCCGTCCTGCGCTTCGACCTGGCCCAGGACATGGTCCGCTTCCAGGAGCACCTGCAGCTGCTGATGGCCGTCACCGGCCTGCGCCACGACGAACGGGCGGTGACGGCCGGTGCCAACTGGGTCGCCGAGAAGGTCCGCGAAGGCCGACGCAAGCTCACTCTGGAGATGGTCCGGTCCGCCGTCGACACCCTGGACCTGAAGGCCGGCCCCGCCCGGGCCGTCCTGTCGATCGCCACACTCAAGCCGGACCTACTTGCCCCGGACGCCGACCACGCCCTCGACTGGGTCGACCGATTCGACGGCGACTCCGACTACACCAAGCGCCGCCCCCTCCCTCCGAACACCTGGGAGCAGCTTCAGAGGGACATCGAGGCCACCCCGGGCCGACTTCCCGTCGGCAGCACCGCCGTCTCGATCACCGGCAGCATCCGCCTGGCCCCGGCCTTCCTGGCCGGCACCGCCTTCCGCATGGTGACCGGCGCCGACGTCGCCGTCATGCAGCGCGGACAACTCTGGTCCACCAGCAACCCGTACGACACCGCTCTGGCCCCCGGCGCCGAGGAGCACCCCGTCGACCAGGGCGACGAGCTCGCCGTCGCCATCGCCATCGCCACCGACCCGACCAAGGACGTCATGACGTACCTGCGCGAGCAGCACGTCCCCGTCTCCAAGCTCATCGTCCTCACCACGCCCGGCGGGCCCGCGAAGGACGGCTCTGTCCCCGACAGCACGGCCGCCAACGCCCTGGCTGTCGGTATCCGTGACCACCTGCGCGGCGTGACCCGCCCGGTCCGGCGCATGCACCTCTTCCTGGCCTGCCCGATGGGACTCTCCCTCTTCCTCGGCCACCGGTGGAACCGGCTGTGCCAGACCGTGGTGTACGAGGACATCAAGGTCGATGAGGCCTACGAGCCGGCCTTCACTATCGAGGCCTGACACACAACCAGCTCCGAGTAGGGGACGGACTGGGGCCCGGACACCATCGCGGTGCCCGGGCGCCGCGGCTGCCGGGTACTGGCCAGGTGGCCGCGCGCGCCACTACACGCGGTGGCCGGCGCGGGCGAGCTCGCCGCGCACGTCCTGGTCCATGGCCTGGCGGACCTGGGCCACCACCTTCTTGGTCTGCTGGTACATCGCCTGCCCGGGGACCGCGCCCCCCGGGCCCCTGACCTGGAGCCCGTGGACGGCGGCGGCCAGGCGCAGCAGTCCGGAGACGATGTGGGCCGCGCCTTCGGCGGTGTGACCGATGTCCGAGTCGAGGACGTGGCCGATCTCGGCGGCCGTCCGGGCCCGGCGCAGGTGCAGGACGGTGGCCCAGTCCTTTCCTCCGTTGACCATCTTGTTGGCGGCGCCGTAGCCGCGCAGGACCGCTGGCACGGTGTTCGGGCCCTTGGTGGCGAGCTGCGCTTCGACAGCACCGAGAAGGGCGCCGAGCACGTCGTTGGACCGCCGCCCGGGGCTGACTGCCAGGATGGTCGCCAAGAGGTGGTTGGCATCCTTCGGGTCCGTCAGGTCCAGCGTGGGGTTGGGGGCCGGTGGGGGTCTTCCTCCAGGAGGTGGGCGGCCCAGTCCTTCGCGCGCTGCCTCCTCTGGTCACTGTCGGCGCCGGTGACGACGGCGTGCTCGGGTGCTCGTTCGCATCGACCAGCGAGATCTGCGGCAGCCAGTAGACGTTGGGCGCGTTCAGACGACAGGACCCAGGTGGCCGGGGCAGACGACCAGTTCCGAGTCGAGGTGCCGGTGGATCACGAACCGCGCCGGTTCGGGGCAGCGCTCACGGTCAGTGGGGCCGCTGCGCTGCGCCTGGCAGAGCTCGGCCTGGGGGTGCGGTGATTCGACCATGTCCGCAGGGTGGCAGGCCCCTGCCCGATGCCGCAGCCGTTGTCGGTGGATCCTGCGGCTCGGCCCGCTCCCCGCTGGACAGCGGGCCGCCGGGGCGGCGCGGATAGTCCCCCAAAGGGCCAGTGGTGAGCAAGGGCACGGGCGTTGACGCATCCCACATGCTTGTACGACTTACTAAAAAGGCATGGGCGGTGTCGGAAGGGAGGCGTAGAGTGGCCCTAGCGTTTCAAGTTAGATGAATAGGCGTGGAGGTTGTGGGTGTGTTCGTGACGACCGGTCAAGTCGGGACGGTGCTGGGGTGTTCGATCCCGACGGTGAAGAAGCTGATGGCCACCGGTGTGGTCCCCGGCGTGCGCGACGTCGGCCGGCAGGTGTTCCCGCTGGCCGCGCTCCAGCAGTTGCAGGCCCGGCCCGCCGCCGACCTGACCGTGCTCGGCGTGGCTGAGGTGGCGGTGCTGCGCTCGGACGCCCCCGCGCGGGTGGACGAGCCGGACCGGGAGTGGATCGGCTTCGGCGCCGGCCTGGACCAGGTGCAGCTGCTGGCCGCGCTGTCCGGCTGGTGGCGGTGCGATCCGGCTCGAGTCGCGGCCGGCACCGTGCTGCCGGTGACGGTGGCCGGGTTCGTCGTCGCGGTGCTGACCGGCCTGGCCGAGTGGGAGGCCGACGGCACCGTCGGCACTGCGGGCCGGTTCCGCTTCCCGAAGGCCCGGATGGCCGGCTACCTGAGGGACCTCACCGCCCCTGCCAACGCTGCCGATCCCACCGACCCCGAGGACGCCCGCCTGGCGGGCCTGCTGCTCGGCACCCGCCTGCCGTCGGTCTCCGGCGGCCCGATCGCCTACGTCACCACCAACCCGACCACCGACACCACCGACGAGGGGGAGTAAGCCTGATGGACCGCAAGACGTACACCGCCGAGCTCGCCGGTCTGCGTGAGCTGCGCACCGAGATCACGGCCGCCGAGAAGACGGTCGTGGCCGCGCGGAAGGAGCTGGACAAGCTCACCGCCCAGCGCGCGCGCCGGGTGGCCGGGCTGGCGGGGTACGAGGGCGCTCAGGCGCCGGCCATCGCGAAGGCCTCCGGTCTGTCGGTCGGCGATGTGGTGCGGATCGCGCCGCTGTTGGACCCGACCCCGGCTGCCGTGCGCGCCGCCAAGGCCGACGACCAGGCCGCCGCCGCGCCCGACCCAGCCCCGGAGGCCGCGCCGGTCGCCGAGCCCGCCACCGCGGTCGCCCCGGTGCTGAGCCGCCCCGCCGCCGTACTCGAGCAGCCGGCCCCGGCCCCCTCGGCCCAGGCCGAGGTTGAGGACCTGGCTATCGCCGAGCAGCCCGCCGCCCAGCAGCCGGGGCCGGCCACATCGGTCACCGGGGAGACAGAACCCGGTGTACAGGCCGCTTCGTACCGCACCACTGCGTCGATCCCGGTCGCTGCCGCGCTGCGTCCTGCGGTCGAGTCCGGTCCGCGTGAGCTGCCTACCTTTCCCGACGGTCCGACGGGCGCGCGGTTCGAGGCCGTCACCACGGGCCTGGTCTCCAAGCGTCCGAACTTCACCCAGCAGGCCCGCGCCACGGTGTTCCTGGACGCGGCGACCGGCGACCTGGCGGTGCGCGACCGTGTCGTGCGGCTCGACCTCGGCGCCCGCACCCCCGGGGAGGTCCTGGACGCCGTCCTCGCGACCGCGCCCGGCACCGAGCGCATCTACATCACCGCCGGCGCCCCGTGGCACGACGGCGCCGAGCGGTACAGCACGCTCAAGGACGCGGTCGCGGCCTGGCTGAACACGCCGTCCGAGCGGTGGACCACCGCGGTGGGCTCGGGCCGGGACAAGCTGGCTGGGCACTTCGTGCACCAGCGCCAGCCGGTCGGCCGCTACGCCCCGGCTGCCGCTCCGGAGGGGCCGGTGGCGGAGATCCGGAGCATGGGGGAGTGGTTCGACCCGGACGGCGCGGACGTGGTCACCTGCCGTCAGGCGTTCACGCTGTTGTGGCAGGCGCTGCGCCGTCACTGGGACGACGCGGTGCTGATGGGCTCGCCGTCGCAGACCGGCCGGGACTTGTGGTCGCGCACCATCCCGACCACCGGGAAGTGGGCGGGCGGCTACCCGGTGCTGTCGGAGGAGCTGCGCGGCCTGTTGCACGCGACGGGCGGGCAGGGCCGTACCGAGCTGATCCTGCCGCCCCGCGTCCCGGACCAGTTGCCCGCCCTGGTGGAGTACGACAGGACCTTCGCGTACGCGAAGCACCTGTGGAAGTCACCGGTCGGCACCCCGCGCCGGATCACCGCCGCCGCGTTCGCCGCGATGACGCAGGCCGAGCAGACGAAGGCGCTGATGTCCTGCTCGCACTGGAACGTGCGCGTCACGGTCCCGGCCGGGTGGAACCACGTCGGTCTGCTGCCCGCGCCGGTGACCGGTGACCGCGCCTGGATCTACCCGTCCGAGCCGGGCACCACGTTCACCACCTGGGCGGGCGGCGCCGAGGTCCATCTCGCCCTGTCGAACCACCTCGCCCCATGGAAGGTCGAGATCCTGGGCGGGCTGCTGTTCGAGGACGGCAAGCCGCTGGACGAGTGGGGTAAGCGCCTCAAGTCGGCCTGGGCGGACCTGACCAACCTCTCGAAGCTGCACGGCGACGAGCGGCAGCGCACCGCGGCCTACCTCGCCTCCCGTGCGGTCCGGTCGGTGTTGCTGTTCGGCCTGGGCGGTTTCGCGCAGCGCCCGCGCCTGGTCTCCGGCACCACGCCGCTGGGTGAGGCGCTTCCGGCGGGGGTGGAGATCCTGGGCCAGGACGACACGGTGGTGACCTGGCAGCGGCAGGCCGGGTTCTCCCGCGACCCGTACGCGCACCCGGAGTGGGCGGCGTACGTGTGGTCGGGGGCGCGGGCGGCGCTGCTGGACATGAAGTACCGGCAGGGCAAGGAGGTCATCGGGTACGCCGGTGCCCTGCACGCCAGGCCCGGCACGGTCGTGTACTTCGGCACGGACGGCATCG
This sequence comes from Kitasatospora sp. NPDC053057, assembly GCF_044546945.1. NCBI lineage: Bacteria > Bacillati > Actinomycetota > Actinomycetes > Kitasatosporales > Streptomycetaceae > Kitasatospora > Kitasatospora sp. NPDC053057. Next base: position 57,772 of record NZ_JBITZP010000041.1, read on the forward strand.
CCCTGACGGAGCGCCAGCCCTGGCCCTACCGGGGCGAGCCGGGCGACTACCTCCTCAAGGGCCACCTGACCGGCCCGGTGGAGCACCCGAGGAGCCAGGAGCAGTACCTGAAGCTGCGCGGCCTGGGCCGCGCCGAACTCGCCGCCACCGAGAAGGGGACTGACCAGTGAGCCCGGCCGATCCGCAGAACCCGAACGAGGCCGCGCGCCTGACCCAGGAGCTGATCGACCAGGGCTACACCAAGCGCCAGGTCGCAAGGATGCTCGGCCGCGACGCCAGTCTGGTGTCCCAGTTCTTCACCAAGGGCAAAGGGGCGGCGTTCGTCGGCGCGCTGCGCCAGGTCGTGCGAGCGGTGCGCGGGGGTGAGCGGGACACCGAGGCGCTCGGTGCCGTCGCCCGGGAGAACGTGGAGCGGCGGCGCACGAAGGCCGGGCAGAAGGCCCGGGTGCGCGGTAAGGACGTCGTGGGTGAGGCGGGCGGCAGCATGGCCGGCCGCGCCGGGAAGCAGGCCATCAAGTCCGGCGCCTCCCACCTCGCCCCGGTGGTGCACGAGACCGGGCAGGCCGGCGGCCGTCTCGCCTTCACCGTCCGGATGAAGGCCAACCAGTACACGATGTCGGCCGGCTCCACGGAGGACTCCCCAGGTCTGCGCCGCGGCTTCATCCCGCGCGCGGACGGCACCGAGGAGCGCACCTACGGCTCCGCCAGCACCGGCGGCTTCGACGCCGCCGAGTGGTCCCAGCGCGTCGCCGACCACCACGGCGACGTCACCGAGGCCATGCGCGCCTGGCTGGTGGAGACCGGCCGCGCCGTCGCCGACGCCGACATCGCCTACCTGGAAGTCCGCGGCTGGGTGCCGCCCGAACAGCAGTAGAGAGTCCGGTTGTGTGACTGAGCGCTTCACTTGGCCAGTGAGCGATCGAGTTGGCCAGTTGAGCGTTCGGCTTGCTGTCAGTCCGTCGTTTCGTTTTGGGTAGCGTCGACACCAGTGCAGGCCAACACCGTGGTGGCTGTGGCGTTGAGGAAGAGCATGAACGTCCATGTTCGATCGGCTGTGTCGACCCGGCCGATGCGGAGGAGTTCGTCCCCTGCGCTTCTGAGGATCTCGACGGTTTTGGCGAGGGCGAGTGTCGGTTGCCCTCGCTTCTGGGTGATTCGGAGCCGGGCCCGGTAGGTGGCTGCGACCCGGTTCGCGGGGACCAGGCCGTCCCAGACGACGAAGGTGCCTCCGGTGAGCAGGGCGCCGCGTGCGGGGTCGCATGCCGGCGTCTGCTCGGCGAGCATTGCGGCGAGGTCGTCGCGTGTCATGCGCCGGCCTCGCCCGGGGGTACTGTGTCGGGCGCCGGACGGGTCCAGAGGGTGAGGTCGCTGCTGGTGGCGATGGCGAGGGTGCGTCCGGACGGTGAGAAGCCGGCGGCTCGCAGTTCGGAGTAGTTGGCGTCGAAGATGTGCCACCAGCTTTCTCCGTGCGGACCGTTGTGGGGTATGCCTCCGTCAGCGGACAGCAGGACGCGGTCGTGCGGCCACTCGGGGCTGACGACCTCAAGGGTCCAGCCGTCCTGGGTGGTGGTGTGCAGCCCGCCTCCGAAAAGGCCCGCGATGCGTACTCGGGTCGCGGCGATGGGGCTGAGCCCGGGGCAGGAGAGATCCGGCTCCGCGTCCGGGGTGCTGCCATCGGGGTCAGGGTCACGGTCCCGGGCGATCTTCTCGCCGGTCGCGGCGTCGAAGAGCCCGTGACCGTCGACGGAGACCACCATGACCAGGTCGCGGCCGTCGTCGGGAGCGGTGGCAAAGCCGATCCCGAGCAGTCCGCCGATGGGGGTGCGCCGGTCCAAGACCGGGCGCCAGGGAGCGGGTGGCGGAATGACGGGGACGGACAGGAACTGTTCTCGCAGTCGCTGCTGGTAGTCAGAGATCACGTGCTTCCTCGCCTTTCACCGGGCTGTTGACCGCCTCAAGGCGATGACGGGAATCGTGCCAGATTGGGTTCGATGGCGTCCTTCGCATTCTCAGCCCGTCGGCTGTCGTGTCCGACCGTCAGCGGTAGCGGCGCTCGGTCTGCCCATCGCGAGGTGCCGGGCAGTGGTCTGCGTCGGCGGCCCACGATCTGCTGGCTAATTACCGAAGGTGATCACTCCGGTGTCGATGGCTTTGGTGAGTTGGGCTGCGTGGTCGTCAAGGAGCGGCTTGAGCCGGCGGTAATAGGGATGTCGGTCGGTGTGCTGGAGTTTGCGCATGGTGGCGCGGCGTTCTCGCATCCACATCTCGTGGGCTGCGGGGTCGGAGGCGATGTGAGGTGGGCAGGGCGAGAAGTAGTACTCGCCGTGCGTGACTTGCGCCCAGATGTAGGCGGAGACCGCGAGACGTTTCCGGTCGTTGGTGATGGCCCGGCTGCCGGGCTGTTCCTGCAGTTGGCTCACCATGCGGTGCCAGGCTGAACGCGGGAGAGTCCAGTCGGCGAGGCACTGGCGGCGGCGCTCGTAGTCGATCTCCGGTGTTGCTTCGAGTTCGGCGGCGATGGCGTCGACGGCGAACTCGAACGCGTGCAGATTGTCCTGGGCTCGGATCCATCTGCCGATATCCCTGCCGAAACCGATCGCTCCTTGGGGACCGACTCTGATCCCGAGGAACCGGGCCGCATCGACGAGGGAGCCGCCGCGGGCGCGTCGGACGAGGTAGGTGGCCGCGGTGCGCCGCAAGAGACGGTTGCTGGCACCGGTGAAGTGCCCGAGGTGCGTGTCGGCCCATTCCTGGGGGATGAATGCAGGGACGTGCTCGGGACGGTAGGCGACCTGGCTGAGAGGAACCCGGTGACCGCTCGGACCGCGGCGGAAGGTGTGGACCAGGGTCTCTGCCGCGAGTTGGAACCGTTCGGAGCATCCGTCGCGATAGATCTTGAACGCGCGGTCCCAGGTGTGGTGGCGGACAGGGGTGATTCCTGTGCGCGTCCGGTTCTCCGTCGGTGCGAGTTGGGCCAGGGCGGCGCGCAGAGCGTCGGAGGCCAGGATGGCGTCGGCGGCGTGGAGGAAGGCCGCGCAGGCCCGGGCGTCTGCGGGTGGGGCGTTGGAGCGCTGAGGGGCGTTGGGGGAGTGATTCCGGGCGACGTGCTGGTCGGCCGCAGCCGTCGCCGGGCTGGGCGCGTCGGGCCGGGTTCGGGGCCAGGTAATGATGACCAGTGCGGCGACGAGCTGGAGTTCGGTGTAGTAGTGGCCCGCCTGCTCGGCGGGGTGCGCGGGGGTGAGCATCTCGGAGATTTTCGCCTGCAGAGCGAGGAGTTCAGAGCCGGGGCGGTCCGCCGGGTGGAGGTCGGCGCGGTTGAGGCGGGCTTTGCAGAGGCCATCGCCTGTGCGTGACGGCCTGTCCAGGTCGGGGCGTCGCTGCCGGCACTGGGCGGGATGCAGGCCCAGGATGCTCGGCCGGGTGATCAGCTGGCCGTGGGCCGAGGCGGCGACGGGCTGTCGGCATGTGGGGCAGAGGTGTTCGAGGAAGCGCTGGTGCCGCAGGCAGGAGAAGAACACGGGTAGTCGCCAGGTGCGCTGCCAGGGACCCCCGTGCCGGTCCTGGACGGGAGAGCCGTCGCCGGCCAGGCAGTCCGGGCAGTAGCGGGCGGTGGTCGAGAACAGCCAGTCCATTTGGGGCGTATGGCGTCCAGGGCGGAGGCCGTCGAGAACGAGGCTGATGGGCGGGTAGCGGGAGGCCCAGTCGGCCAGGGTGAGCCGGACGGTCTCGGCCGGAGTGAGCCGGGTGGTGATGGCGAAGTCGGCGGCCATCGCCGCGGGCAGCACTGTTGACCGGACGGCCATGGCCACGGTCTGGCCGTTGTCCTTGAGTTCCCCCAGTCCGGTGCGGCGCGCGATGTGGTCGGGCGAGACGCCCAAACGGTGGGCCAGCCGAAGGACGTAGCCGTTGAGGCACTCCTCCGGCAGGGGGTCCAGGCTGCGGGGGAGCGGAGTCCGCCGAGCGCCCGGGTCGTCCCGGGTCATGAGGCGTCTCCTGCCGCTGGGCCGCGGTCGTCGAAGACGGTGTTGCGGCCCCGGCGAGTGCTGCGGGCCTTGCGTGTGGCGGGGACGGCGGGGATCTCGCCGGCTGCCGGGTCGCGGCGCGGTGCGTGGCTCAGGTCGATGGCCAGGCCTTCGAGGAGGTCTTTGGTCAGCCGCTCCAGGCCGGTGTCGAGAGCCTCCCGGCAGCCGTCCTCGATCAATCGCTCCAGCAGGCCGACGACGCCGTTGGTGCGCTGGAACAGGTACTCGGGCATGGCGCCTGCGGTGAGCATGTCCTCGGGTGCATCGAGCAGCCGCAGGCTGTCCTGGACGCCGCGCAGGTGCTGGAGCCACGCTGCGATCTGCGGCGCGGTGTCGTAGCGGAAGCGGTCGAGCTCGACCAGGTCGAAGCGCCGCTCGGTCTGGGTTGCTTCCAGAGCGTGGATCTTGGCGTGCCGGGAGGCCGGCAGGTGCCACTGGCCGGTAGCGGGGTCGTGGCGGCCCTCGCGCAGCAGTCCGGAGCCGGGGATGTCGACGCCGATCAGGACCAGGGTGACGTGCATGCTCATGAAGGCCCGGATCAGGTCGAGGGTGTCCTGGTCGTCAGCGCGGTGCATGCGCAGTCGGGTGATGTCGTCCAGGATCAGGACCTTTGTGCCGTGGTCGCGCAGGGACGCGGCGACCTGGTGGATCAGTTCGGGCAGGTCCATGCGTGCGCTGACGGGGGTGTCGTAGAAGTTCAGGATGGCCTTACAGGTGCTCTTCGGCTTTGCTGTCACCGGTGTTTGGACGTAGGCGACCGGGGCGTGCAGGTCCCGGCAGCCGGGACCTGCATCGGGGTTGAGGTGCTGGTGCAGTGCGAGCCAGCGGTCCTCGAACGCGGCGGCGACTTCGCAGACGCACTCGGTCTTGCCCTGATAGCCGCCACCGGAGACCATCACGCCGGCACGGGTGGCGGGCTTGAGCTTGAGCGCGTTGCTCTCGATGCGGCCGTTGAGGAGCCGCTCGACCACGCGGCTCATCGGGGTGGACAACAACGGAAGGTTTGTGTGGGTCGCGGCGCGGTGCAGGTCGTGGAGCATCTTCTTCCGGGGGCTCAGCAGCCGCCACGCCGCGAGATCCAGTGCGGGTGCCGGGGTGAACAACCGGCGGGTCAGGCGCCAGTGCTGCCAGCCGGTCAAGGTCTCGCGGGCTGGAGAGGGGCCGGGCAGTACGAACGGCGCCGTCTCGCCGGAGGTCATAGCGGCCCTCCCTCTACTGACTCGCAGTCGTCCGGGGCGTCGGTGCTGGGCAGTGCGAACAGGCTGTGCCGGCGGAGGTTTTCGCCGAGCAGGGCGGGCGGCGCGGGGAGTTCGGGGACCGCGGCTTCCCGACGGCGGCGGCGCTCGCTGTCGATCGCCTGCCGGTTCTGCTGGACGAGTTCGACGGGGCTGGGCGCGATCGGTGCGGACCGGACGGCGGCCGGGCCCGCGCGATCGCGCTCGGTGGCCCGGGCCCGGGCCACCTCCCGGGCCCGCTCGGTCCGCTCGGCCTTCGTCAACTGGCTCGGCCAGGCGGCGACCGGGGTGTGTGCGGAGATCAGGTCAAGCAGCACCGGGAGGAGTTCGGACTCCTCACGCGGTTTGAGGCCGGCGCGGGCGGCCTCGCGCAGGACCTGCTGGACTCGCGCGTCGCCGAATGCGGGGATGTCCCCGCTGGAGGGCAGTCCGTTCCAGGGCAGGGTGTGCCACTGTCCGGTGCGTTCGAAGTACACCTGGCGGCAGTCGCGCGGGTCGCGGTTGACCGCCCACTTGCCGCGGTGGCGGCCGCTTCGCGGGGACGGGAAGGCGCCGAGATCAGTGAGGACTGGGTGGCCGCCGCCGTACCAGAGCCCGCCGATCTTGACCCCGCGTGCGCCGTGGATCTTTACGTAGTGGGCGGGAAGGAGGTGGTGGTAGAGGTCCAGGTCGGGGATCTGCAGGGCGATGCCGTCCCGGGCGGCTGCGGCAGCGAACAGCGTGTTCGGGCTGTGGCGCCCGCCCGGATCCCAGGTGGGCGCGTACTGGTCCAGCCGCCGGTTCTGCCAGATCTTCACGATCCATGTCGCCAGCAGGTGCTCCATCTCGTCCACGGTCCAGGCAGCGTCGCCTTCCGGGTCGGCACCACGGTCCGCGACATCCCGCCCGCGGTAGCCCAGCAGCAGTTCCAGCAGCAGCGACTGGATGCCGGAGAACGCGCGCTCGCAGGCGGCCTTGTCCTGCGGCCGCATCGCGCGGGCCGGCAGCACCAACACCCCGAGGGTGCGGGCCACCTGGACCAGGTGGTGGTTCTTGTAGACGCTTCCGTGATCGCTGGTCAGCGTCTCCGGCGCGAAGAACGGACGCCCGGCGACCGGGTGGCCGGCGAACTCGGTGACCAAGGCAGCGGGGACCCCTGGGTAGTGCCAAGCCATATCAGGCGTCCAGTCCGGGCGCATCGGCAGCGGGACCATCACGTCCCGCAGCAGCATGGCCACCTCGATCGAGGAGTCCGACCCTGGGGTGAGCCGGAATGCGACCAGAGAGTGGGTGAAAGCGTCGAGCCCGAGAGTGAGGTCCGCAGTGATCGACTCTCCGAAGACGCTGTCGAGCAGCTTCACCGGGAACGGGGTGGTGTCCAGCACCACCACCTGTCCGGGCCGTGTGATCGTCACCGTGGACGCGCCGGTCTCCACCGCGGCCGCCGACCGCAGATAGCGCTGGCGGCCCCCCTCGGGGCCGAACCACTCCTTCCAGACCTTCGACAGTGTCGTGTAGTGCGGGATCGACTTCTCCGCCTCCTTGCCGTGCTTCTCCCAGACGAACTGGTGGATCATCCGCTCCTTGGTCTTCATCCCGACCCGTGAGCGGTGCAGGCACTCCGCGTGGACCGCGTGGATCGCCTCCGCGACCTGCGGGCTGATCGACCGGTGCCCGCGCAGCACCGGGGTCAGGCGTCCGTCCGCCAGGCCCATGATCCCGTGTTCGTGCCAGCCGGCGGACCATCGCCGCAGGGTTCGCTCGCTGGCCTGCCCGAGCCCCAACTGGCGTGCGTCATCAGGATGCAGAGCCTTCAACTCGGCGACCTTTGCCAGCCGACGTTCAGTCAGCGTCGTTCGCCCCGGGTCGAACTCTGGCCGAGGCTCTCCTTCCCGTGCCCAGTGCCGGCTGCCACTGCGAAAGCCGGTCTCGGCCTCCAGCAGGTGAGCCACCCGCAAGAGCAGGCGCTGCTGGTCCTCGCGGGTCAGATCCTCGAATCGCGTTTGCTGCCGTTCGCCGTCCATCACACCGTCCCCGCCGGATAGACCCAGGTCCCATCCCCGAACGGCTGAGTCAGATCGACCGCCAGCCGCCGCTGCCAGAGCAGCCGCACCGCGTGTGTTCGCGCGACCGCAGGAACCCGCGTCTGGTCCACCAACTCCCCAAACTGCCAGGGGCACCGACGCGCGGCGGAGAGCAACTGCCGCTCCAGTCCGAGCGGGTCGGTCATCGGCCGACGTCGTACCGAGAGAGCGTCGATTCCCGCGAGCACGCGTCCCCGCCAGCCGGTCACCACGGCATAGCGCCACCCCGCCGCTGCCGCCGCCTGGGCGGCCGCAGCGAAGCGCACCTCGTCCTCCTCCTCGATCAGACCTGCCGGACGAACGTTCAGCAGCCAGGACGCGTCCGCTGCCAGTACGAGGAAGTCCGGGATGTGCGCGCCTTTCCCCTCCGACCATGTGAATCGCAGCCGAAACGGCTGAGCCAGCACTTCGTCGAACCCGCCCACGAAGTCCAGGACGAGCAGCAGCCACCGCTCGGCCAGACTCTCGAAGCCGTGCTGCCGACCGGTGGAGACCAGGCACTCCAACCCTGGACGGTGCCGCTGCCTCGTCTGCCAGGCGAAGCGCCGTACAGGCACCGAAGCCATCGCCGGCACCCCGGCCAGGGACCTCACCGGGCTGACGACCTCAGCCTTCCCCACCTTCCACGTCGCGGCCCAAGACCTCGACCACCCCGGTCCGAGGTCCAGGCGCTCAATCGCCTGAGCAGGGATCTCGTACGGAACGAGAAGATCATCCAGTGAGCAGGTATGCGACCAGATCGGTCCCGACCCAGTGCCCTCAACGTGTACGCCGTCCACAACACTCAGGACACAGCACGTCGGTGGATGCACGGGCGAAATCACCCAAACCAGGCCCATCAGCCCAACTCTGGCGATACCCTGCCTGGTCGTCGCTCAACTGGCCAACTGAAATGCTCAGTCACAGGTCGGCCTCTCCCCAACCATGACCTGGCCCCGGGGAGAGGCCGACCGCCCGACCCTCCGACAGCTGTGACTGAGCGCTTCAGCTGGCGAGTGAGCGGTCGAGTTGGCGGGCTGAGCCGAAGCGGTCAGCCGCAACTGCCACGGAGGTCATGGGACCCATTGTTAGATATTTAGCAAAGATGCTAAATAGTAGGTATGACAGAAGCTCAGGACGAAGCAGGAGCCTTCCGTGCTCTCGCCGATCCGACGAGGCGCCAGATCCTCGAGGACCTCAGAGGCGGCGAGCTCGCGGCCGGCGAGATCGCCGCCAGGTTCGCGATCAGCGCGCCCTCCATCTCACGACATCTCGGCGTGCTCAAGGGAGCCGGACTGGTCACCGAGCGACGGGAAGGCAACCGGATCTTCTACGCGCTGGCCGAGGATCGCCTGGCCACCTGCATCGGCCGGTTCCTCAGCGCTGTCTGCCCCGAGCAGATCGTGCTTCGCCACACCAAATGGCGCCCCGGGGCGCAGAAGGAGGGGTCATGAGGCAGCCACGACTGGCCAGCGTCGTTGAACGACGGCTACTGGTGAACTACCGAGTCGCCCCGGATGTCGCGGCACGCCTGCTCCCCGGGCCACTGCGCCCCCAACTGGTGCACGGCTACGCGGTCGCGGGCATCTGCCTGCTGCGCCTGGGAAGTGTCCGGCCCCCCTGGGCGCCCAAGGCGTTCGGGCTGCGGAGCGAGAACGCGGCACATCGGATCGCCGTCGAATGGGACGGACCGGACGGCGTCGAGACCGGCGTCTACATCCCACAGCGCGTCACCGCCTCACGGCTCAACGCCTGGGCCGGAGGCCGCATCTTCCCCGGTGAACACGGCCGCGCCGACTTCGAGGCGCACGAGACGCCCGGTCAGATAAGCGTCGCACTGGCGACACGGGACGGCGATACCCGAGTGGATGTCACCGTCGAGCTGTCCGACGAGCTGCGCGGCAGCGAGCTCTTCGCCGATCTCACCGATGCTTCCCGTTTCTTCCGGGCCGGGGCAAAGGGCTTCTCGGCCACCAGCGCCGGCCCTCACCTGGACGGTATGGAACTGCGGACCAACGTCTGGCACGTGGAAGCAGGCCGAGTTCGCTCTGCCGCGTCGTCCTTCTTCGACGACCCGGACCGCTTCCCGCCGGGGAGTGCGACCCTGGACTGCGCTCTGGTCATGCGCGACGTCCCCGCCAGGTGGCGGCCACTCCCGGCCATGCCTTCCGAGCGAGGTGCTCAACTCGCCAAGTGAAGCGCTCAGTCACAACAGCCCCGCCCGCCCTGCCCCACCGTCTCAGCATCCGAAGAAGCCCAGGTGACCACCGGCCGCCGACCGTTCACATTCGCCCCCGAGACCCGCACCACCACTTGCCGCGCCTGCTGGACCTCCGGCCTGGACACCACCACCGAGGAGAAGGCCAAGACCTGGTACGCGGCCCACCGCCGCCGCTGCGCCCCGCCCACGCGGCTCGAGGACCGGCCCTCGGCCACCGTTCTGCAACTGCGCCGCCCGGCCCCGGACGCCTAGGGCCTGTTTTGGAAGGTCATCCAGCCTGATGCCAGGCTCGGCGGATGGGACGGGGGGATCTGTCGGATGGCCAGTGGGCTGTGCTGGAGCCGTTGTTGCCGGTTGCCGGAGTGGGACGTCCGGTGAGGTCGCGCCGCAGGCTGGTCGACGGGATTCGGTGGCGGGTGCGGACGGGCGCTCCATGGCGGGACGTTCCGCCCGAGTACGGACCATGGCAGACGATCTACGGATTGTTCCGCCGCTGGCAGCGTCAGGGTGTCTGGCAGCAGATCCTGGCTGGCCTGCAGGCGCGGGCCGATGCGGCGGGGATGATCGTCTGGGAGGTGAACGTCGACTCCACGGTCTGCCGGGCCCACCAGCACGCTGCGGGGGCTCGACGGGACGGCGCTGCCCAGAAGGAGCCGCCAGGCGGGGTCGGCGACGAGCCCTCGGACCACGGGCTGGGCCGGTCGCGGGGCGGCTTCACGACCAAGATTCATCTGCCGTGCGAGCAACGCCAGAAACCGCTGTCCCTGCTCGTCACGGCCGGCCAGCGCGGGGACTCACCGCAGTTCACGGCGGTGCTCGACGCGATACGGGTGGCCCGGGTCGACCCCGTACCCGTCCGCTTCGGGTGCGGGGGGACAAGGCGTATTCGTCCAAGGCCAACCGGGCCTACCTGCGCAGACGCGGCATTCGGTGCACCATCCCGGAGCCGGCCGACCAGATCCGCAACCGCAAGCGCCGCGGCGCGAGCGGTGGACGTCCGCCTCGCTTCGACCGTGAAGACTACAAGGCCCGCCACGCGGTCGAGTGCGGCATCAACCGGCTGAAGCAGCACCGGGCGGTGGCCACCCGCTTCGACAAACTCGCCGTTCGCTTCGAGGCGGCCGTTCTCGTCGCCGCGATCAACCAGTGGCTGTGAGGCCCAGGGTGTCGGGCTCGCGTGCCATGCTGGCCGCGAGCCCGGACCGGGCGTCGCACAAGGGGAGAGATCGGTGGCCGCTACCTACTACTGTGCCGACAGCGAGAACGGCGACCACATCGACGACCCGTCCGAAGACGCCATCTTCATGCTGGTCGACGACCTCAACGACACCGACAACACGTTCGTCGTCATCCAGCCCGACGAGGACGACCCAGTCTGGTACGTCTCGGTCGCCGTCCTCGACGAGGGCGGATACGAGATCGTCCGCCGTGACGCGAGCCGTCGCGAACACGACGTGGCCACCGAGACCAACATCGGCACAATCGCTCGCGACCTCATCCTTTGGTTGGCCGCCCGAAGCCTTCCAGGACGGCCCACCAGACGAACCTTCGACGCCTTCTAAAACACGGCCTAGTGGCTCGGCTCGATAGGTCGACCGGGAAATTGATCGGCTGTTGGTAGTTCCGTCAGGCTGTCTCCGGGATCTGATCTTGGAGGTGGTCGTGGGGCGTCGTCCGGGAGTGTTCGTCTGGCCGGTGAGCGTGGAGGAGGGCCGGCGGCTTCAACGGATCGGCCGGACCTCGAAGGATCCGGTCCGGCTGCGGCGGGCGATCGTGGTACTGATGTCCGCCCAAGGCCAGCCGGTGAAGAACATCACCTCGCTGCTGAGGGTCGGCGAGGACTACGTGCGCAATGTCATCCACGCCTTCAACGAGCGGGGGTTCGACGCGCTGGACCCAAAATGGAGCGGGGGACGCCCGAAGACGATCAGTGACCAGTTGCGTGAGCGCATCTGCCTGATCGCCCGGACGTCCCCCGCCGACTGGGGCATCGCCGCGTTCTCCACCTGGAGCCTGACCAAGCTCGCCGAGCACCTGGTCAAGCACAATGTCGTCACCGCGGTCAGCCGGGAGACCCTGCGCCGGATCCTGCGTGAGGGCAAGGTCTCCTGGCAGACGACAACGACGTGGAAGTCCTCCACGGACCCG
>NZ_JBITZP010000042.1:0-67957 GCF_044546945.1 Kitasatospora sp. NPDC053057
AAGACCCTCGGCTGGAGAACACCTGCTGAAGCCCTCGACAGTCGGCTAAAGTCGCCGGTCAGAGCCTGTGTTGCGACGGCTGGTTGAATTCGAGCAGGAAGCAGCTGGGGCCGTGGTGTCCGCGGCTGGCCGGGGACCTCAAGCACGGGACGTGGACGTACGCCGTCGATCTCGCGCGTGAGGAGGGCAGGCGGCGGGTCCGCCGCCGGGGCGGCTTCGGCAGCCGTGCCGAGGCCGCCCGGGAGATGGCTGCCGTACTGGACGGTGAGCTGCGCGGGGTCTACGAGAACCGTCGCACGACGGTCGCCAGCTACCTGCGCGAGTGGCTCGCCACCAGGAAACCGCACCTCGCGCCGAACACGTACGCCGGCTACGCGACCTGCGTCGAGCGCGACCTCGCCGCGAACGAGCGGCGAACGAGCACGGCTTCGCCGACCTGAAGAACTGGAGGATCTTGGCCAAGGTCCGGATGAACGTCCGGCACGCGACCGTGCTCCTGCGGGCCCTGCTCGTGCTGACGAACGCGGAGATCTCCCGCTGACGGACGAGCACCCGACCGCGATCACGCCCCCGACCAGCCCGAACACCCCGCCTCCAATCCACGCCAGCCCCCGTGAACTGCGGTTCTCAGGATGTCCTCATTGACTGTGGCCCTTTCTGACCCAAGGAACAGGGCAGTGGGCCGTCAAGCGGTGGCTTGCTTGTCCGTGCGGCAACGCGGCTGTGGAGTCGTTCTTCAGTCTGCTGCAGAAGAACGTCCTCGACCGCCTGGTGCGGGCCACCCGCGAGGAACTGCGGATCGCGATCGTGACCTGGGGGCATGATTCCGCCACGCATAAGATCGCGTTTTCCCTCCGCTGCCGGCCCTGGGGCAGCTCAACCGTTCACACCGCCGACGGCAGTACCTGGACCTGCTCCTGGTCCACGCCGTCATGTCCAGGATTGTGCGAACGCACGGGGCCGCGCCACGCTCTACCGTGCCGCGAAGGCTCCGACCTTGAAGTCGGTGCCGCAGACGCTGAAGACGCCGCCAGGCGAGCCGTTCGCCTTCATCACGTTCACCGTGGTGCCCACGTCCTTGGGCAGCGCGACCTTGACGTGGGACGCCTGCACCGGGCAGGTGTAACGGGCCGACGTGGTGGCCTCGCTGTTCACGTCGTTGTACAGCACGTCCGCCACCACCGCGGCGCCCGCCGGGACGTCGACCGCGTCCGAGCCGTCGTTGGAGTTGTCCCCCGAGACCGGGCTCGCCTTGCCCTGGTCGTCGTTGGCGACCACGGTCGTCGGGCCGACGATGGTGCAGGGGGCACCCGAGCTGTTGGTGATCTTGAGGGTGGCGGCGGCGGCCTGCGCGTCACTGGCGTGGCCCGAGGACTGGAGGAACGTCACCGAGGTGTTCTTGGTCGTGCAGGCCGCGATGACGCCGCCCCCGCCAGTGCCGGAGGACGAGCTGCCACCACCGCTCGTGCTCGTCCTGCCCCCGGACGGCGCCGAGGCCGAGTGCGTGGCCGGCGCCGAGGCCGGGGCCGAGGTGGCACCCGACGGGGCGGCTGATGATGCGCTGGTGCCGACGGCGCTGTCCTGCGTGCCGCTGCCGTCGTTGCAGGCGGTCAGGGACAGGGCGAGCGTCGCGACGGCGCCGACGGCGAGCAGGGCGGGACGGGTGGTGGTGCGCATGGCTGGTTCCCCCGGTTCTCGTTCGTGGGTCGCGATCCTGCACGAGGTCGTTTCCCCTTACACGAAAGAGGATGTTGCGGCGCGCTGGCAGATCACTAACGAGCGCGGCGGCGGCGCTAACGCCCGGCTAACGCTCCCGGATCCTGGAGTGTGCCGCCGCGTGCCGGCGCCGCAGTTCGGGCAGTTCGTCCTGGTCGGCGATGTGCAGCAGGGCGTCGAGCGCGGTGACGGCGCCCACGTCGTAGCCGGTCTGCTCGGCCTCAAGCGCAGCCTGTGCGAGGCAGCGCCGCCCGGCCATGGTGTCACCGAGCCCGGCCAGCGCCTCACCCTGCCAGGTACGCAGGAGCACGCGCCGGGCGACCGCCTCGTGCTCGGGGCCGAGGCCGAGCGCCACCTCGGCCGCCTCGTACGCCTGCCGGTGGCGGCCCGCGCCGAGGTGGATGCGGGCCAGGTGCTGGAGCGCGAGCATCCGGGTGTGCGCGTCGTCGGCCTCGGTGGCGAGGGCGAGGGCTCGGGTGCAGGCCGTTTCGGCGGCGCCGGCTTCGTCGTCGGGGAGAGCCGCGGCGAGGTTGACCAGGGCGGTGGCCTCGCCGAGTACGTCGCCTGCGCGGGCCGCGAGTTCGGGCGCGACGCGCAGGTGCCGGACGGCCTCGGCGGTGCGGCCCTCCTCGGCGAGCACCCAGCCGAGCAGGGTCAGGACGCGGGCCTCTGCATAGGGGTCGGCGCAGGCGCGGGCGTCGGCGAGGGCGGCCTCCAGGGTGGGCGCCCAGTCGGCGAGGACCCGCCAGACCACGAGCGGCCACTGGGTCACGGCGATCCGCCAGGCCCGCTCGGGCCGGTCCTCGGCGCGGGCCGCAGCGGCGATCAGGGCGAGGTCGTCGCGCTCGGCGGCGAACCAGCCGAGCGCCTCCTCGCGGCTGGTGAAGTCCCGTACTGCGGGCGGCTGTTGAAAGTCATGAGGCTGTACGAAGGCGGGCTCCCCGCCCGGTTCCGCGGCCTCGGACGCGGACAGCGCGGTCGCCACGCAGTGGTCGTACAGGCGCAGCCGGGCCGCGGTGCGGGCGGCCGGGTCATGGCTCCGGCCACGCGCATAGAGCCGGACCAGATCGTGCAGGACGTAGCAGCCGGGGGCGGTCTCGGTGAGCAGGTGCGCGGCGACCAGGCAGTCGAGGGCGCGGGCCGCATCCGGCGGGGTCGTGCCGGCGAGCGCGGCGGCGCTGAACCGGTCGACGTGTGTGCCCGGGTGATGGCCGAGCGCGGTGAACAGCTGCGCTGCATCGGCGGGGAGGTGGGCGGTGGTGAGCCGCAGCGCAGAGGCGACGCCGATGTCCTCGACGGCGAGCAGCGCGAGCCGCTGGCGCTCGTCGGCGAGCCGGTCGGCGAGGGAGGCGAGGCCGAGGGCGGGAAGTTCCACGAGCCGAGCGGCGGCGACCCGCAGCGCGAGCGGCAGCCCACCGCACAACTCGGCCGTACGGCGGGCCGCTTGGGGCTCGGCGGCGGTGCGGCGCTCGCCGAGGAGACGGGTGAGCAGGGCCATGCTGTCGTCGGTGGCGAGGACGTCGAGGGCGAGGACGCGGGCGGCGTCGGAGGCGACGAGACCGGCGAGGCGGGCACGGCTGGTGACGACGGTGACGCAGCCGGGTCCCGTGGGCAGCAGCGGGCGCACCTGGGCGGAGGTACGGGCGTTGTCGAGGACGACGAGCAGACGCAGTTCGGCGGTGAGCGAGCGGAACAGGGCACCGGCGGCGTCCGCCGACTCGGGCATCCGGCGCGATGGAACGTCGAGAGCGACGAGGAACTCCCGCAGCAGCTCGGCCGGTTCGGGGTCCGAGGTGTCGCTGAACCCGCGCAGATCGGCGTAGAGCGTCCCATCGGGGAAGTCGGAGCGCCGGCCGGCCGCCCAGTGCACGGCCAGTGCGGTCTTTCCGACCCCGGCGGGCCCGGTGACCACGACGACCGACCCGTCAGGTCCGGCCGCGGCCGCGGTCAGCGCGGCGCTCTCGGCGGTGCGGCCGTGGAATCCGCGCGGGGTACGAGGCAGCAGGTTGGGCCGGAACTGAACTGGTTCCAGGGCTGGTTGGGGCGCATCGGCCCGGGCCACGGGGGCGCGGTCGGGGCCGAGGGCGAGGGTGAAGGCGGCGGTCAGCTCGGCGCCCGGAGCGACGCCGAGCTCGTCGGCGAGGACCTGGCGGGCGCGGTGGTAGGCGTCCAGGGCCTCCGAGGAACGCCCCGCGTGGTGCAGCGCCTCGACCAGCCGGGCGGCCAGCGGCTCGCGCAGCGGATGGGCCCCGGTCTCCGGCCGCAACAGCTGGACAGCGCGCTCGTGTTCACCGCCCACGACGTACGTGTCGGCGAGCAGCTCGACCGCTGCGAGCCGCGCCTCGTCCAAGGTGTGCGCGGCGGAGCGAAGCAGCGGCGACGGGTAGGCGCCGGCCAGCGCGGGGCCCTGCCACAGGTCGAGCGCCTCGGTGAGCAGCGCGGCCCTGTCACCGGGGTCGGTGGCACGGCGGGCGAGCGCCACAAGACCCTCGAAGCGGTGGGCGTCGAGCAGCGTCTCCGGCAGTTCCAGGTGGTACGCGGAGCCGCGCGTGCTCAGCTCGACGCCGTACGCCGATGCGTCAACGCCCGCCAACAGTGCCCGCAGGCGAGAGACATGGCCTTGGATCACGGTGCGGGCGTGCAGGGGGGGTTCGTCGTCCCACAGCGCCTCGGTGAGTGTGTCGACGGAGACCGCGACATTGGCCCGCAGCAACAGCATCGCGAGCAGGCTGCGCCGCTTGGCGGGCCCGAGCGGCAACGGCCCATCGCTCCCGCTGACCGACACGGGGCCGAGGACCTGGAACTCCATGGACGGAACCCTATCTTCCGAGGGCTACTGGGGATCGGGACGTCGAACCGTACGGATACCGCGCTGCTCCGTCACCGACCAGGTCGGGCCGGTCGGCGGCGGAGGCGATGGGACGAGGGAGCAGGGCTCGGCGGTGAGGGCGGGCCAGAGGGCGGTGGCTTTGACGGACCGGGCCAGGTGGCGCGGTCCATCTCGCCGGCGCGGCGGTAGACGACCGCTGACATCGGGTCAGGGGGTGCTGGTGAGCGCGGCCCAGAGGGTGTCGGCGGTGAGGGTGCGGGCCAGACCAGCGGCCCAGGTGGTCTCGTCGCCGTCCTCGTCGCGCCAGGACCACAGGCGGGTGGTGGCGAGGTGGAGCGGGTGGAGCTTGGTGATGCCGATGGCACCGTGCAACTGGTGGGCGATCCGGGCGATCTCGGCAGCCGAGGCGGATGCCTGGGTCTTCGCGCCGGCGATGGCGAACCGGGCGGCCTCAGTGCCGGCGTCCAGCGGGGCGACGGCGGCCTGGACGGCGGCGCGGACCAGCGCGGCTTCCTCGATCAGCTTCGCTTCCTCCTGCTTGACGGCCTGGAAGCGGCTGAGCGGGCGGCCGAACTGGGTGCGCGCGGTGGTGTGCGCGACCGTCAGCTCGACACAGCGCTGGCCGGCTCCGGCGATCAGGGCCGCCCGGGCCAGGGCCGCCCGCAACTCGGCCTCCTCGAGGAGCTCGCGGGGAATCCGGCGGACCCGCGCGGCGGGGATCTCGACGCTGGCGAGGTGCAGGTCATCGCGCGCTTCCTCGGCCAAGTTGGCGCCTGGGGCGAGGACTGCCTGGTCCGGGGTGAGGGTGAACAGGACCGGGCCGAAGGGGGCGTTGGCGAGCACTACCACGGCGGTCGCGGTGCGGGCCCAGGGGACGCGGCGCAGGGTCCCGGCGACCAGCAGGGTGTCGTCCTCGCCCGCGCTGCCGGCCGAGCCGACGGCCGAGGCGGCCGGGTGCGCGTGGCGGATCGTCAGTTGGGGGGCGATGGCGTAGGTGAGCGGACCCTCGGGCACCGACAGGCCGGCACGGCGCAGCAGTGGGCGGGCGACCAGGGCGGTCTCGGCGAACGGGGCGGGGACGGTGCGGCGGCCGGCTTCATGGACGGCGGCGAGGAGTTCGGCGGTGCTGGCGTCCGGGGTGGGGAGGGGCACGGTCTGGGAGTCGGTGGTGTTGGTGACGGTGGCGATGGCGTCCGGGTCGGCGAAGAAGGCGGTGGTGTCGTAGTCGTCGGCGGGGATGGCGGGGGTGCTGGTGTCGATGGTGTGGGTGTTCATCAGTGCTGCTCCAGTCCACGAGTGATGATGCTGCGAAGGATTTCGTTGGTGCCGCCGCGCAGGGTGTAGCCGGGGCTGTGCAGCAGGGCGAAGGCGAGCAGTTCGGCGTGGCTGCCGGGGGTGGCGTGCGGGTCGGCCGGGGTGGGCAGGATGCTGCGGACGGAATCGACCAGCGCGCCCTCCAGGCGGGTGCCGAGGTCCTTGACCAGGGCGGCCTGGGTATCGAGCGAGGCGCCGGCGTCCAGTGCAGCGGCAACGCCGAGGGAGAGCTGGCGGATGCTGTGCAGGCGGGCGGTCAGGATGCCGACCTGGGTGAGCTGTTCGGCGGTCATGGCGCGCTGGCCGAGCTCGCGCAGCAGGGAGACCAGCAGGGGGAAGGTGGACAGGTAGCGCTCCGGCCCGCTGCGTTCGAAGGCGAGTTCGCCGGTGACCTGCTTCCAGCCGTCGCCCTGCTGTCCGAGGAGCATGGCGTCCGGGACGTGGACGCCCTCCAGGTGGAAGGCGTTGAAGCGGTGCTCTCCGCTCATCAGGTGGATCGGCTCGATCCGCACGCCCGGGGCGCGCAGGTCCACGATGAACTGGCTCAGGCCGGCGTGCTTGTCCTCGGCTTCCTCGGTGCGGGCCAGCACGATGGCGTAGTCGTTGGCGTGGGCGCCGCCGGTCCACATCTTGGTGCCGGTCAGCCGCCACCCGTCTGCGGTGCGTTCGGCGCGGGTGCGGACGGAGGCGAGGTCGGAGCCGCTGCTCTTCTCGCTCATCCCGATGGAGAAGAAGCACTTACCGGCGGCGATCCGGGGCAGGAAGAAGCGGCGCTGCTCCTCGGTGCCGTGCTGCAGGATGGACGGGCCGGCCTGCCGGTCCGATACCCAGTGCGCGCTGACCGGGGCGCCGGCGGCCAGGAGTTCCTCGATCACCACGTAGCGCTCCAGGAAACCGCGCCCGGCACCGCCGTACTCGGTGGGCAGCGCCATGCCGACCCAGCCGCGTTCGGCGAGGCGGCGGGTGAACGCGGGGTCCCAGCCGGCCAGCCAGGAGTCGGGGCGGCCGAGCACGGTACCCCGGGCGCGCTCCTCGTCGAGGAAGTCGCGTACATCGAGGCGCAGCTGCCGGGCCGATTCGGGCAGGACGGCCTCGGGAAGTCCGAGCGGGGAAATTGTCGCCGTGGGCATGGTTCGCTCCGGAATGGTCGATGGGGATTCAGTCTCGGGAAATCCAGTGGATCGGGTCAGTTGGCGGAGTGCAGCAGCGCGGGGTCGAAGCCGGCCTGGCCGAGGACCTCGTCGGTGTGCTGGCCGATGGCCGGGCAGGGCCGCAGCGGCGGTTCGGGGTCGGCCGAGTAGCGGACCGGGCGGCCGATGACCCGGTAGCGGCCCTCGGTGGGGTGGTCGGCCTCGTAGAGCAGGCCCCCCTCTCGGGCGTAGGCGGTGGTGGCGGCGGACTCCAGGTCGAGCACCGGGGCGGCGGCGATGCCGACCCGATCGCAGAACTCCTGCCATTGGGCGCTGGTGTGGTTCGGCGTCAGTTCCGCCATCAGCCGGTAGAGGTCGTCGGCGTGGTGGGCCCGGTCGGGACCGGTCGCGAAGCGAGGGTCGTCGGCCAGTTCGGGACGGGCGACGAAGGCGGTGAAGTCCCGCCAGTTGCGGTCGCTCTGCGGCAGGATGCACATCCAGCCGTCGGCAGTGCGCTGGGCACGGCGCTCGGGGCTGAGCGAGCGGGTCGAGCCGAACGCGCCGTCGGGCTCCAGGCTGGCCGCGCCCAGGTGCTCGACCAGGTTGAAGGCGAGCATGGTGTCGACCATCGGGACCTCGATGTGCTGACCGGTGCCGCCGTGTTCCCGGTAGTGCAGCGCGGCCAGCACCGACTGGGCGATCTGCATGCCGCAGATCTTGTCGGCCAGCACGGTCGGTACGTAGTGCGGCTGGCCGGAGACCTGGTGGTTGAGCCAGACCAGACCGCTGGTCGCCTGGATGATGTCGTCGTAGGCGGCGTGGGTGCCGTGGTTGCTGTCGCTGCGGAAGCCCTGTGCGTTGGCGTAGATCAGGCCGGGATTGACGGCCGCGACCTCGGCGTAGTCCAGGCGCAGCCGGGTCAGGGCCTGCGGGCGCAGGTTGGTGATGAAGACGTCGGCGGTCCGCAGCAGGGCGAGCAGGGCGTCGCGGCCGTGCGGGGCCTTGAGGTCGATGGCGACGCTGCGCTTGTTGCGGTTCAGGTTGAGCGCGGCGCCGCCCATACCGGGGTGGCGCAGCGGCGGGTAGTGGCGGGTCATGTCACCGGTCGGCGGCTCAACCTTGATCACGTCCGCGCCCAGGTCGCCGAGCTGCTGGGCGGCGTACGGGGCCATGATCACGCTGGCCAGTTCGACGACGCGGACTCCGGCGAGGAGTCCTCGCCCGGACGGACCGCTGGGCTCCTGGGGCATCTGCTGGTACCTCCTGAAATGTCGGGTGAAGGGCGGGCGGCCGGCGCCGCGTTGCCTCGTTCCGCAATCCAGGAAACCCGCGGGGAATCGGCACCGTCCAATACGAGTTGGGCGCCGGATCGATAGGGCGGAGGATATTCACGCGGCGCCGGCTCGGGTCATATGGGCGCGGATATCGGTGATTCGGGGAATCCGTATTGGACGGTGCGGCGCCGGACCGGCTGTTCTGGTGGAGGCCGCCCGACCGGGTCGGCCGCCGCGGCACACGCGGCTCGTCATCTCCGGAAGGAGAGTCGGACATGGCAATCGGTCAGGCACAGCGGACCAGTGCGGCGCACCGGGCCCTGGAGGGCCTGTACCGCGAGTTGGGGATCACGGCGGCGGACACGGGCGGCACCGTGAGGATCGAGGGGGCTGACCCGGTGACGCCTTCGGTGCACCGGATCGGCGACGCCGCGGCGGCTGCCCTGGCCGCCCTGGGCACCGAGGCCGCCGCGCTCCACCGGGAGCGCGGCGGCGCGGCGCAGGACGTGACCGTCTCGGTGACGGCGGCGGTGCGCCAGCTGATGGCGGTGTTCTTCACCCGGATGCGGGGCGTGCCGGTCCATCGCTTGCAGGAGGACCCCAACCTGCTCGGCAACAGTGACTTCTACCGGGCAGCCGACGGCCGGTTCGTCTACGTACTCCTCTCCTACCCGCACCTGCGTGACACCGCCTGCCGGGTACTGGACTGCCCGCCGGACCGCGAGCGGATCGCCGCCGCCATCGCCCAGTGGGACGCGCTGGAACTGGAGGAGGCCATCTGCACCCGGGGCGGCACCGCGATCGCAGTGCGCACCCGAGAGGAATGGCAGCGGCATCCACAGGGGCGGCTGCTGCAGGACGGCCCACTGATCCGGATCGAGAAGATCGGGGAGAGCGCGCCGGAGCCGTTCTCGGCGTTCCCGCCGAAGCTGTCCGGCGCGGCGGACCGGGACCTGCCGCTGGCCGGGGTGCGGGTGTTGGACAACACCCATGTGATCGCCGGCCCGATCGGCGCGCGGATCGCCGCCGAACTGGGCGCCGACGTGCTGCACATGTCCTCGCCCGACCATCCGGACCCGACCGGGATGATCGTCGAGACCGGCATCGGCAAGCGAGCCGCCTTCTGCGACCTGCTCGACCCGGCCCAGGCCGCCGCCTTCCGGTCCGTGCTGGCCGGCACCGACCTCTACGTCTGCAACTACCTGGGTCTGGACGCCAAGGGCTTCGGCCCGGCGGCACTGGCCGAGCAGCGGCCCGGACTGGTCGTGCTGGACTTCCTCGGCTGGGGAACCGAAGGGCCGTGGGCGGCACGCGGCGGCTTCGACCAACTGGCCTCCGCCGCCACGGGTTTGGCAGCCGAGGAGGGCTCGTTCGACGCTCCCCGGCTGCCCCCGACCTACCTGCTGAACGACTACCTAGCCGCGGTGCTCGGCGCCGCGGGCGCGCTGGAAGCGCTGCGCCGCCGGGCCCGGGAGGGCGGCAGCTACCGGGTGCACGTCGACCTGGCGAAGGTCTGCATGTGGGTGCAGGACCTCGGGCTGCTCCAGCGCGCGGACGTGGTCGAGCTGCCCGCCCCCGACCCGGCGCACGACCAGGCCGAACTGGTCACCGTGCGGGGACCGTTCGGAGAAGTGTGCTACCTGCCGACCCAGGTGCGCTACGCCACGCTGGCACCGCGCCTGTCCCGCACCGCCGAGCCGCTGGGCGCATCGGAGCTCATCTGGTGACCACAGTCCGGCGCGTCGGCCTCCTCCTGCGGGTGCACCGTTGCGGGGCCCTCGATCTCGGGGCGGTGGCGCTCCATCAGCTCCAGCAGGGTGGCGACGGCCGGATCGGCTTTCGGACGGCTCAGCGCCGCGACCGTGGTCACCAACCGGTCGCCGCCCTCGATCGCGACGAAGCGGATCATCGGGTGACCGAGCGCCGCGACCCGCTCCGGGACGAAGCAGACGCACACCCCGGCCGCGGTGTAGCCGAGCATGCTGGTCAGGTCCTCGGCCTGGGCACGGGTGCGCAACTCGAAACCGGCCTTGCGACAGGCGTCCTCGATCAGCGCCCGGATCCGGGGCATGGCCGGCTGCGCGGCGGTCACGAACTCCTCGTCCCGCAGCCGGGCGAGCGGCACCGACCCGGCCCCGGCGAGTGGATGGTCGCACGGGACGGCCAGCACGGTGCTCTCCTCGGCCGCCTCCCGCACCTCCAGACCCGCCAGGTCGGAGACCGGCAGCCGGACCAGCGCCAGGTCCGCCACCCCTTGCCGGACCTGCTCGCACAGCTCGGCGGACGACCGCTGACGGACATCCAACCGCACGCCCGGCAACTCCCGGGCGGCCATCGCGAGCAACCGGGGCAGGTGCCAGTACCCCAGACTGCTCACGTAGCCGAGCCGAACCGTGCCCTCGACGCCCTTGGATATCCGACGGACCCGAGCCACCGCGGCCTCCTGCGCCTCCAGCATCCGCTTGGCGTCGGCCGCGAAGGCCGCCCCGGCCACCGTCAGCCGCACTCCCCTGCTGGTGCGCTCGAGCAACAGCACTCCAAGGCCGCGTTCCAGGCGCTGGATCGCCTGACTGAGTGGTGGCTGACTCATCGACAAGCGCCGGGCGGCATGCCCGAAATGCTGCTCCTCGGCGAGTACAACGAACTGCTCCAGCAGGCGAGGGGTGAGCTCCATGACCGTCAACCCTAGGGCGCGGTTCACACACCGAACAAGGACAGGGGACACGCGGGCGATCTTCTTCTCGTTGACCCGAACGCCGGCCTCCCGCAGTTCGGAGGTCACGCGCGGTGAGCCGTAGGAGGTGACCCCCGGAACGTGGGCTGCGGGCTGGCGCATCTCCTGCACCAGCCGAATCGCCACGATGCAGGGTGCCGGGCGATGGCGCGCGCCTCGGTCACCGCGCTCGCCCTGTTCGCATCGGCCTGGGCTTCTGGGTGACTCACTGGGACGACGGGCCTCGCAGCGCCACGTCGGCGTGGGGCTTGAGGCGGCGGCTGAGTTCCGTGACGTAGTCGTCGCCGTAGGCGGCAGCGACGTCATCGAGGTCGATCATCGGCGGGATGTCGATCACCGGCTGCCGTTCGGCGAGGAACACGGCGGTCTCCTGCACGATCCGCGTCTCATCGGCGCCCGGAATGTTCAGCTGGTCGACGATGGCCTCGGTCACCTGGAAGCGGGAGGTGACCTCCTCGCCAGCCGCGGGGAACCGCACGAGATACTCGTGATCGCCCAGGGATTCGATTCGGATGTCCGCAGCCGCTGTGTGTCCCTCTCCACTGATCGGGCCGGCTCAGCTCAGTGCACCGGCGATGTGGGCTGAGCCACTTCGGTCAGCCGTCCAGTGGTGACGTCGTAGATGAAGCCTCGGACGGCGTCGCGGTGCTGCAGGAACGCGCTGCTCTTGACCCGCCAGATCGATCGCCGGACATCGATCTCCAAGTCCTGGAAGCTCTCCACTGGCCAGTGCGGTCTGATCCCCGCCTCGGACTGGATCTGCTTCTTGAACACGTCATCGCTGATGTTGAGCAGCGGGCAGTCGGTGTGGTGGATGAGGATGATCTCGCGCGTTCCCAGGAACCGCTGGCTGATCGCGAGGGAGCGGATCTCGTCGTCGGTGATGACTCCGCCGGCGTTGCGGATCACATTCGCTTCGCCCGGGCGCAGGCCGAGGATGGCGTAGATGTCCATGCGTGAGTCCATGCAGGCGACGACGGCAACCTGTTCCGACGGCGGCCCTGGAAGCGGGCCGGGGAAGCGGTCGGCGTACTCCTCGTTGTTCTTCAGGTATCGATCGGTGGCCGACATCTGTGCCTCCTCCCTTGGCCGCAGCGCGGGCGGCAGGAGCCGAGACGCCGCCGGGGAGCTGCCCGGTTGTGATGAGCGTGGGGTTCTTTCAGCGTCGCTCCGCCAGCCCGCTCCGCCAATGTCCACCACGGCCGAGACGACCGCGCTGCGCATCCGTGCTCGCTTCATTCGGCCCCGGGCATGGTGTCGTAGCGGCGGGCCTGCCGGAACCGGTAGCGCAGGAACAGGAAGGAGGCGTCCCGCCGTACGCTGAGGAGGTCCGCAACGTGGTGTCGCGCGGGCAGCAGCTCCTGCCCGGCGATCAGGCCGGGGCGGGGCCCGCCTGCGCGGCCGACGGGCACGGGAGCGAGGGTCAGGAAGAGCTCGTTCAGCAGGTTCTCCGCGACGAGCTGCCCGACCAGGTGAGGGCCTCCCTCGGTGAGCAGCGCGGTGTGTCCTCGGGCGTGGACGGCGTCGAGAGCGTCGCTCACCTGCAGGATGGGTCCGTCGCCGATGATCAGGGTCGAGCAGGACGGCGGGAGGCGTCCCTGCAGGGCTTTAGCTCCTTTCGGCGTGGTGGCGATGACGGCTCCGGCCTGGAGCACCGGGTGGCCGGTCGGGATGGAGCCGTGTGCGGTGACCACGACGAGTTCCGGTTCGGCGCCGCGGTGGCAGCGGAGCTCGGCGAAGTCGGCTGCGGCAGTCGGATAGACGTGCTGGGGTGTCCAGCGGTGGCGGGGTGAAGCACGCAACGTTCCGGCTCCGATGATCACGGCGTCGGCGCAGGCCCGCAGCAGACCCATGACGAAGCGGTCCGAGGGCTGGCGCCCGCTTTTGGCGGGGCCGGAGGAGGGGTGTTCGGGGCCGAGGACGACCACCCCGTCGAGGGAGGTGACGAAGTTCGCTTACAGGCAGGGTGCGGGAGCGGCTGCGCGCGCAGGCTTCCGCACAGTTCGAAGAATTCGACGCGGAGTTGGTCTTCGGTGTCGTAGTTGCCGCGCCAGTAGGTGGTGCGGGTGCTGGACTCGATCTCGCGGACGCCGCGCATCTGCGTGCACAGGTGGACTGCTTCGAGGTGTACGGCGACGCCGTGCGGTTGCAGGATGCGCTCGAGGGCGTCCGCGAGCTGCTGGCCGATGCGCTCTTGTACGGAGAAGCGGCGGGCGTACAGGCGCAGCAGCCGGGTGAGTTTGGACAGGCCGAGGATGTGTCCGTGGGCGACGTAGCCGACGTAGGCGGTGCCGAAGAACGGCAGGCTGTGATGCTCGCAGAGGGAGAAGAAGGGGATCAAGCAACGCGCACCGGGATCCCGGCCGCATGGGCGACCGGCGACCGCGAATTCCACAACGACGCACTTGTCGCCACGACAAGGGATCGCCGCAGGTCAGACCTCCTTTGCGTGCCCTGGTGAGAGCGGGGTGAGTGCGACATCGCTCGACCTTCGGTCCGCAGCGCGAGAGCATGAGCATGGCAAATTCGCACGACCTCCTTTGGGGGCGATCACCATGCGTTCCGCAGCCCACACCGGGCACGTCTTCCGCCGGTGCGGCTGCCGCGACCACAACGGCAAGCAGCTCGGAGCCAGCTGCCCCAAGCTCGCCACCGACCCCGATCACGGCACCTGGACCTTCTCCCTCCACCTCCCCTCCCCCGACCGGCACCGCAACATCGTCCGCCGCGGCGGCTACCCCACCCCCGAGGCCGCCCGGACCGCCCTGCGCCGGATGATCGAAGGGCAAGCCGGCGGCTTCAACGCCGATCCCAACCAGACCATCGCCGACTACCTCACCGCCTGGCTCACGGACAAGAAGCTCACCCTCAAGCCCACTACCTACGTTCGCTACCGCGACTACGTCACCAACGATCTGATCCCCGCCTTCGGCCAGGTCAGGCTCGACGATCTCGGCTACCCGCACATCGCCGCCTTCGTCCACACCCAACTCGACGCCGGACGCGGCCAGGTGACCGTCCACCGCTGCCTCGCGACACTTTCCAGCGCCCTCGGCGACGCCGTCCGACACCATCGGCTCCCCTACAACCCGGCACGCCCGACCGTCATCCCACGGCCCGCCGCAGCAGAACGGCAGATCTGGACCGTCCAGGACGCCATCCGCTCCGCGTTGATCACCGGCCTGTCCAACGGACTGATCGAGTCCACCAACACCAAGACCCGACTGATCATCCGCCGAGGCTTCGGCTTCCACTCCGCAGACGCCGTCATCGCCCTGGTCATGCTCACCCTGGCGGGCCCTCGCCCCACCCTCCCTGGACGCCAACCCGCGACAGCCTGACCCACACATCAAGCAGGAGAGCCCGAAAACGCTGGTCGGGACGACAGGATTTGAACCTGCGACCCCTTGACCCCCAGCGGTCGAATGGGTGTCCGGCTAGTGTTCGTCAGTCCGAATCCCGCAGGTCAGGGCCTACCTCGTCCGCCACGCATGACGCCTGATGGCACTTCATGACGCCCAGTCCGTGAGAGGCGCGTGAGAGGCAGTGAGCGACCGGGAGATCAGGAGTGATTTGCCTCACATCGCCATGGCCGAGGCCCCGGCCGCATTCGACGCGGTGGCGCAGAAGCTGGACTGACCGGATCAACCGAGGATCCAGCGATCGCCTCGGATCGCCCAGAACGTCACTGGCAGAGGCCCAACATCGAGGAGCGAAATCAATCTGACCCGAGCTGAAAGTCAACCAGAAGAGGGCCACCGCAAATCCCGACCTCACCCATTCTCTGCGGGGCTCGCGGAATTCTCGGCACTCGCCGTAGCGCATTCCGCAGACTGGTCCAAAGCTCGGCGCCACCGCACCGCGCGGCTCCGGGTTGTACAAGCCCAACAGCCCACGGCCGACCAACAGACCGCTTTCTCCCGGTCCGCGACCATTCTTCCGAGCAGCGACCCCGCGCAGGCCGATGCTGCGCGATCAAGCTGCCCTACCCACCGAGCGTGCTCCGTGATCACCCTCGCGGTGTGTCGCTGGCGCGTGTCCCGATCGGTCGATCTTGCCCGTGCTCCACGCCCCGCCCGGCACGCTCTGCCGCCACACCCACCACTCCCGCAACTCTGGACACACCGTCACCACTTGGTTCAAGGAGGAGTCCCATGGCGCAGCGTCCCAAGCGGGGCAGGGTGTATCGGCGGTGCGGGTGCAAGGACGGCAACAGCGGGAAGCAGTTGGGTTCGTGGTGTCCGCGACTGGCCGCCGATACCGCGCATGGCCGGTGGACGTACGCGGTGGATCTGGCCCGGGAGGATGGCAAGCGCCGGACTCGGCGGCGGGGCGGGTTCGCCAGTCGGGCGGAGGCGGCGAGGGAGATGGCGCGGGTGTTGGATGCCGAGTACCGGGGTGTGTACGAGGACCGGACGCTGCGCGTCGGGCTGTTCCTGTACGAGTGGCTGGAGGCGAAGCGGCCGGCGCTGGCTCCCAACACCTGGGCGGGCTATCGGGCGTGCATCGAGCGTGACCTGGTCCCGGCGTTCGGCGGCATGCTGCTCGTCGACCTGCGGCCCAAGCACATCGACGCCTGGGTGAGCGCGCAGCTCGCCGCCGGCCGCGGGCGCACCACCGTTCACCACACGGTGGCGATGCTTCGCAACGCCCTGAACCACGCGGTGCGGACGTGGCGGCTGCGCTACAACCCGGCCAAGCACTCCGTACCCGCCAAGCCCCGCGCCGCCGTACGCGTCTGCTGGACCCCCGACCAGGCCGCGGCGTTCCTGCGGCACAACGCGGAGCACTACGCCGACCGGCTCACCGACCTGTTCGAGGTCATGCTCGGCACCGGCATGCGCCGCGGCGAGGCCCTCGCCCTGCACTGGTCGGACGTGCACCTCATGGACCGCCAGCTGTACATCCGCTGGACCCTGACCGCTGTAAACAACGGCAAGATCCACCTCAGCGAGCCCAAGACCGAAGCCAGCCGCGCCTGGATCAGCCTCTCCCCCAGAGTCATGGCCGCCCTCCACCGCCAGGCCGCCCTCCAGATGGCCGCCCACCCCGACGGCCGGCTCGAAGGCCTGGTCTTCGCCCGCCCGGACGGCGAACCCCTGCGCCCCCAGTGGGTCCTCGACCAGCTCCGCAAACGCACCTCCGAACTCGGCCTACCCCGCATCGGCCTGCATGATCTTCGGCACACCGCCGCCAGCATCATGATCGCCGCCGGCATCCCCCTCGCCGTCGTCTCCAAAACCCTGCGCCACTCCAACCTCGCCATCACCGTCGACCTCTATGGCCACCTCCTCAAGGACTCCGCCGACGACGCCGTCGTCGCCTTGGCCTCCGCACTCGACCGGGCGGACGCTGAGGTGGCCAGCCAGGCCGGTTCCTCTGTGGTCACCGCTTCGGTAAGGCAGCGTGAGCCGTCCGGCGTCAGGCCTTCATACCCGACTGCCAATCGGCCGCTTCCGAGCCGCTGGGGTGAGTGCGGTCGGGTTCCTCTTGTCGGTGTCCGGCTGGAGGAGGCAGGCAAGTCCTGTACTGCCCAGTCTGGAACGTGAGCGCGGCGCGGACTGGCAGCAGGGCATCACGTCGGAGGGACTCCTCCTCGAAGACGGCCTTGGTAAGCCATGCGAATGCGTCGTCGTCATATCGGGGTGGCAGGCGACTGTGTCTGCGAGCCGCTCGGCGTCGGGGAGGGCTGCCGGGAGGCGGTCGTTTTCTGCGGCCCGGGCGGCGGCGTGATGGGCCGTGGTCTCGTACCGGCCTGATCCCCACCATTCGCCGACCGACTCGGTGCGAGAGCCGTGCACGGTGAGGAGCCGCAGGACGGTGTCGGGTCCGCGGCATACACATCTGCCCGGCTCCCTAGCCTGCCGCTTCCTGGGGATAATCCCTTTCGTGACCTCAGAGATAGCCCGCCACCGGTGGCGGTCCGCGCTTCGCGCCTTCGTTCTCTTCCTCGTGTGTGGGGGGATCGGCCTCTTCGTCTGCGGCCTGGTGACGCAGCGTCCTGGTGGTGCGGCACCGTGGGGCGGGCTCCTGTTCGGGGCGGCCGTGTGCGCGACGCTCACCGGGGTGTTCCCACCGCGGCGACGCCGCTGAACCTCCCCTGCGGACGGCTGGCGGGCGGGTCACGGGGTGCCGAGGGCGGCTTCCTCGCGGTCGAGGTCGTGCTGGAGGCGGCGGCGGGTGGTGTCGCTGATGCGGTGCTCGTCGTAGAGGCGGTGGAGTTCGGTGCTCTGGACGGCGATGACCTCGTGGCGCAGTTGCCGGTAGGCGGCGTCGGCGGTGGTGCCGTCGGGGGTTTCGGGGGTGCGGTCGAGACGGGCGGTGAGGCCGCGGCGGACGCGGTCGACGGCGGTCTTGGGCATGACCTCCAGCGTGGCCAGGTGCTCGACGTGGTCGAGGGCGGCGTGGTTGAGGGCGTCTCGGGCGTCGTCCTCCTCGCGGGCGGTGTGTTCGGGTTCGAGGGCGAGTCCGGAGCGGTTGACGACGGCGGCGAGGGTGAGGCCCTGGACGACCAGGGTGAACACGACAACGGCGGTGGTCAGCACCAGGACCAGGGGCCGTCCCGCGAGCTTGGTGCCATCGTCGGCGACCAGCGGGATGGACAGGGCGGCGGCCAACGGCATGACGCCCCGGGTGCCGGCCCAGGTGACCACCCCGGCGACCCGCCAGGACAGTCGCCCCTGAGTGGGCTTGACCGCACTGGTCAGCGGCAGCGTGGACAGCACGCGCACCGCGATCAGGACGGCGGCGAGCGCGAGGGCCTGCAGCGGCCACAGGCCGGTGCCGGCGGGCAGGTCGCGGACCAGGGTGGGCAGTTCCAGGCCGACGATCGAGAAGACGACGCTCTCCAGCAGGAACACCACGACCGCGTAGACGGCGCCCAGCTGGAGGCGGATGTGGGCGTCGGTGAGCCGGTGGCCGGAGCGGCCGAGCAGCACGCCCGCGACGACCACCGAGGTGACGCCGGAGGTGTGCACGGACTCGGCCAGAACGTAGGCGGCGTACGGGGTGACCAGCGCGATCACGGTTTCCAGCACCGGGTCGGTGGTGCGGCGGCGCACCAGCCATACCAGGCCTGCGACGGCGGCGCCGACCAGGCTGCCGCCGCCGCCGAGCAGCAGGAACTCCCCGCCGGCCGCAGGCACGCTCACCGAGGCGCCGACGGCCACGGCGATGCCGACGGCCACCTTGAACAGCACGAGCGAGGTGGCGTCGTTGAACAGGCTCTCCGCCTGCACCAGGACCTGGACGCGTCCGGGCAGGGCGAGGCGTCGGCCGAGCGCCGTGACGGCCACGGGGTCGGTGCTGGAGAGCACGGCGCCGAGGACGAAGGCCATCGCGGGCGGCAGCCCGGCGACGGCGACGGCCGTGAAGCCGACGGCGGCGGCGGAGGCGAAGACCAGGCCGAAGGAGAGGATGGTCACCGGACGCCACACCATGCGCAGGTCCCGCAGCGACAGCTCCTCTGCGGAGGCGTAGAGCAGCGGCGGCAGGACCACCATGCCGATGATCTGCGGCGGGACGTGCAGCGCGGGGACACCGGGTATCAGCGCCACTCCGACACCTGTCAGGACGAGCAGCGAGGGTGCGGGCACGCGCAGGCGCCCGGCGAAGGTGGCCACGGCGGTGGCCAGAACCACCAGGACGAGAACGATCCCCACTACGTGCATCGGGGTGAAGACCTCATCACGACGAGCGGGGTCACCGCCGCCCGATCGCCGCGGTCGTCCCCCGAGCCGACCAGACTTCCCGGCACACCTGCGGTCATCTTATCGGGACATTAGCGGGGAGCGGCAGGACATATTCACACATCACGGTAGTGCGGCTGGCGCGAACAGGCGCGACCGCCACGACCCGTGCCCGGCAACCGGTCACTCGCCGCGGTCCACTGGTGGCGGGACACGGAACATCTGCCGACGCAGCCGCCCTTCTGGCAGAACGGCCCTGCCGAACATGAGCAGACCGCCCCCGAGCGAGAATCCGGCGGGAAAGACACAGCCTGTGGACAGCCAGCCCACCCGGTGCTCATCGGCGAGGCCGCCCACGACAGCGGCCGCGACGAAGAAGACGGCACAGGCCGCACTGAACAGCCCGTACACCCACCGAGGGCGCATGGAGGTCCTCCGTTTGTCCGATTCCCCCGATGAGCGCGGCTTCCTACGGTCCGTCCGCGTCGACAACGCGGCGGGCGGCAGCGCACCGGCCCACACTTTGCAGGTCCTGTGCCGTGGTTGTCCACCCGGGAACGCGGACGACCATGGAAGGCGAAGGTGCTCTGCTCCCGGGGCTCCGCCCCAGAATGCGATCGGGCCGCATCGGTGCACGTGCCGGGCGGCTGGGAAGGACGGCGGTGGTGCCTCGCGGCCAGCTGCGGGTCTACCTCGGAGCCGCTCCCGGGGTCGGCAAGACGTACGACATGCTCTCCGAGGGCCAACGGCGTGCTGCACGCGGCACGGACGTGGTGATCGCCTTCATGGAGGACTACGGTCGGCCGCTGACCCGCCGGATGGCCGAGGGCCTGGAGACCGTGCCCCGCCGGACCCTGTCGTACCGGGGCTGCTCCTTCACCGAGATGGACCTCGACACCGTACTGGCCCGCCGCCCCCAGGTCGCCCTCGTCGACGAGCTCGCGCACACCAATGTGCCCGGCTGCCGGCACGAGAAGCGCTGGCAGGACGTCGAGGAACTGCTGGAGGCCGGGATCGACGTCATCTCCACCGTCAACATCCAGCACCTGGAGTCGCTGAACGACGTGGTCGAGCAGATCACCGGCATCCGCCAGCGCGAGACGATCCCGGACGACGTGGTGCGCCGCGCCGACCAGATCGAGCTGGTCGACATGTCGGCCGAGGCCCTGCGCAGGCGGATGGCGCACGGCAACGTCTACCCGCCGGAGAAGGTCGACGCGGCGCTCGCGAACTTCTTCCGCGCCGGCAACCTGACCGCCCTGCGCGAGCTCGCCCTGCTCTGGGCCGCCGACCGGGTTGAGGAGGCCCTCCTGCGCTACCGCCATGACCACGGCATCCAGCAGCCATGGAGCACGCGGGAACGCGTCCTGGTCGCGCTGTCCGGCGGGCCTGAGGGCGACACCCTGATCCGCCGGGCCAAACGCACCGCCTCCCGCGGTGCCGGAGGCGAGTTCCTGGCCGTTCACGTCGCACGCGACGACGGCCTGGCCGGTGCACCCCCGCAGCTGCTGGCCCGCCAGCGCGCGCTGGTGGAGAGTCTCGGCGGGGTTTGGCACACGGTGACCGCTGGTGACCCGGCGCAGGCGATCCTGGCGTTCGCCCGGCAGGTCAACGCCAGCCAGATCGTCATCGGCGCCACCCGCCGCAGCCGTCTCAAGGGCCTCTTCGGTCGTGGCACCGGCGAGACCATCATCGAGGGCTCCGGTGACGACATCGACGTCTACGTCGTCACCCATGCCGAAGCCGCTCATGGCCGGTTTCTGCACCGCCGCAAGCCTCGCGAAGAGGATTGACCACGACCTTTCCGGCCAGGGTGCACCGCCTGCGGGAAACGTTTCGGCCAACCGTTGGTCTCGCCCGCGTGACGCCGCCGTCAAAGCCGCGTCAAAGTTCCGAACCACCCGTATGGAACGCGTCAGGGAACGACGACGCGTTCCGTACGGCTGGTTTGCTGCCCTGTGCCGGTTCGTCCGCCGGTGCCGCACACACCTCCGGGTCGTGCCCTGCGGTGTCCCCCACATCCCCCACCTGGTGGAACTCATGCTCGATCTCGTGTTCGTCGGCCTCACGGTTGCCGTGTTCGCCGTCATCGCTCTGGTCGCGAAGGGGGTGGAGAAGCTGTGAGCGCCGAGAACCTCGCAGGTCTCATCGTCGCCGTCGCGCTCGTCGGCTACCTCGTCGTCGCGCTGATCTTCCCGGAGAAGTTCTGATCATGAGCTCCACTCTCGCGGGCTGGATGCAGGCCCTCGCCCTGGTCGGGGCGCTGGCCCTGTGCTACCGCCCCCTCGGCGACTACATCGCCAAGCTCCTCACCACCGCCAAGCACCTCGGAGTCGAGCGCGGCATCTACAAGGTGATCGGCGTCGACGGCGACGCCGACCAGCGCTGGCCGGTGTACCTGCGCTCGGTGCTGGCCTTCTCGGCCGTATCGGTCCTCTTCCTCTACGGCCTGATCCGCCTCCAGACGCACCTGCTGCTCAGCCTCGGCGTTTCGCAGATGGAGGCCCACCAGGCCTGGAACACCGCGATCTCCTTCGTCACCAACACCAACTGGCAGTCCTACAGCGGCGAGTCCGCGATGGGCCACCTGGTGCAGATGGCGGGCCTCGCGGTGCAGAACTTCGTCTCCGCGGCCGTCGGCATCGCCGTCATGGCCACGCTGATCCGCGGGTTCATGCGGAACAAGACGGACCGGGTCGGCAACTTCTGGGTCGACATCACCCGCATCACGCTGCGCCTGCTGCTGCCGATCTCGATCGTGCTCGCCCTCGTCCTGGTGGCCAACGGCGTGGTCCAGAACTTCCACGGCTTCCACGAGGTCACCGGCCTCGCCGGTGACGTGCAGAAGATCCCGGGCGGTCCGGTGGCCTCGCAGGAAGTCATCAAGGAGCTGGGCACCAACGGCGGCGGCTTCTTCAACGCCAACTCCTCCCACCCGTTCGAGAACCCGACCGGGTTCACGAACTGGCTGGAGATCTTCCTGCTGCTGGTGATCCCGTTCGCGCTGCCGCGCACCTTCGGCAAGATGGTCGGGGACAACCGCCAGGGCTACGCGATCGTCTCCGTCATGGCGATCTTCTGGGTTGCCTCGGTGGCCCTGCTGACCCTCGCCGAGACGCAGCACCACGGCACCGCCCTGCAGGCGGCCGGCGGAGCGATGGAGGGCAAGGAGCAGCGGTTCGGCATCGCGGCCAGCTCGCTGTTCGCCGCTTCGACGACGCTGACCTCGACCGGTGCGGTGAACTCGTTCCACGACTCGTTCACGCCGTTCGGCGGCGGCATCACGATCTTCAACATGATGCTGGGTGAGATCGCACCCGGCGGCACCGGTTCCGGCCTGTACGGC
This sequence comes from Kitasatospora sp. NPDC053057, assembly GCF_044546945.1. Lineage (NCBI taxonomy): Bacteria > Bacillati > Actinomycetota > Actinomycetes > Kitasatosporales > Streptomycetaceae > Kitasatospora > Kitasatospora sp. NPDC053057. The sequence continues at coordinate 22,033 of NZ_JBITZP010000042.1, forward strand.
ATGCTGATCCTGGCGGTCGTGGCGGTGTTCGTGGCCGGTCTGATGGTCGGGCGCACCCCGGAGTACCTGGGCAAGAAGCTCGGCGGCCGGGAGATGAAGTTCGCCTCCCTCTACATCCTCACCACGCCGATTCTGGTGCTGGTCGGCACGGGTGTGGCGATGGCCCTGCCGGGCGAGCGGGCCGGGATGCTCAACAGCGGTGCGCACGGCTTCTCCGAGGTGCTGTACGCGTTCACCTCCGCGAGCAACAACAACGGTTCGGCGTTCGCCGGTATCACGGTGAACACCGACTGGTACGACACGGCGCTGGGCCTGTGCATGGTGCTCGGCCGGTTCCTGCCGATGGTTTTCGTGCTGGCGCTGGCGGGCTCACTCGCCCAGCAGCAGCCGGTGCCGGCCACTCCGGGCACCCTGCCCACCCACAAGCCGCTGTTCGTCGGGCTGCTGTCCGGTGTCGTGCTGATCGTCGTCGGCCTCACCTACTTCCCGGCCCTGGCCCTCGGGCCGCTCGCAGAAGGTCTCCACTGATGTCCACCACCCACAACCCCGCACCGGTCGACCACAGTACGACCCCCCACCGGGTCCAGAGCGGCCTGCTCGACCCCAAGCTCATCGTCACCTCGCTCCCCGACGCGGTGAAGAAGCTCGACCCCCGGGTGATGGTCAAGAACCCGGTCATGTTCGTGGTCGAGGTCGGCTCGGTCGTCACCACGGTCTCCGCCATCGCCAGCCCCAGCGTCTTCGCGTGGTCGATCACGGTCTGGCTGTGGCTCACCACGATCTTCGCCAACCTGGCGGAGGCCGTCGCCGAGGGCCGCGGCAAGGCCCAGGCCGACACCCTGCGCAAGACCAAGACGGAGAGCGTCGCCCGCCGGCTCACCAACTGGCCGGCCACCCAGGACGAGGAGGAGGTCCCGGGCACGGCCCTTCAGCTCGGCGACCACGTCGTCGTGGAGGCCGGGCAGACCATCCCGGGCGACGGTGACGTCGTCGAGGGCGTCGCGTCCGTGGACGAGTCGGCGATCACCGGTGAGTCCGCGCCGGTCATCCGCGAGTCCGGCGGCGACCGCTCCGCCGTCACCGGCGGCACCAAGGTGTTGTCCGACCGGATCGTGGTGAAGATCGCCTCGGAGCCCGGCAAGTCGTTCATCGACCGGATGATCGCCCTGGTCGAGGGCGCCGCCCGGCAGAAGACGCCGAACGAGATCGCGCTCAACATCCTGCTGGCCTCGCTGACCATCGTCTTCCTGGTCGCCGTCGTCACGCTCCAGCCGATGGCCACCTACGCGGGTGCCCCGCAGTCGATGGTCGTGCTGGTCGCCCTGATCGTGGCGCTGATCCCGACCACGATCGGTGCGCTGCTCTCCGCGATCGGCATCGCGGGCATGGACCGCCTGGTGCAGCGCAACGTGCTGGCGATGTCCGGACGCGCCGTCGAGGCCGCGGGCGACGTCAACACCCTGCTGCTCGACAAGACCGGCACCATCACCCTGGGCAACCGCCAGGCCGCCGAGTTCCTGCCCGCCGAAGGTGTCGAGATCGGCGAGCTGGCGGACGCCGCGCAGCTCTCGTCCCTCGCGGACGAGACGCCGGAGGGGCGCTCGATCGTCGTCCTCGCGAAGACGGAGTACGGTCTGCGGGCCCGCGCCCAGGGCGAGCTTGCCCACGCCACCTGGGTCCCGTTCACCGCCCAGACCCGCATGTCGGGCGTGGACGTGGACGGCGTGCAGGTCCGCAAGGGCGCGGCCGGCTCGGTCGCCAACTGGGTCACCGACAACGGCGGTTCGGTCGGACCGGACGTGGCACAGCTGGTGGACGGTATCTCCGCCGCCGGCGGTACGCCGCTGGTGGTGGCCGCGAAGAACGGCGACGAGGCTCCTCGCGTCCTCGGGGTGATCTACCTCAAGGACGTGGTGAAGGAGGGCATGCGGGAGCGGTTCGACGAGCTGCGCCGGATGGGCATCAAGACCATCATGATCACGGGCGACAACCCGCTGACCGCCAAGGCGATCGCGGAGGAGGCCGGCGTGGACGACTTCCTCGCCGAGGCCACCCCCGAGGACAAGATGGCCCTGATCAAGAAGGAGCAGGAGGGCGGCAAGCTGGTCGCGATGACCGGCGACGGCACCAACGACGCCCCCGCGCTCGCCCAGGCCGACGTCGGCGTCGCGATGAACACCGGCACCATGGCGGCCAAGGAGGCCGGCAACATGGTCGACCTGGACTCCAACCCCACCAAGCTGATCGAGATCGTCGAGATCGGCAAGCAGCTGCTCATCACACGCGGTGCGCTGACCACGTTCTCGATCTCGAACGACGTGGCCAAGTACTTCGCGATCATCCCCGCGATGTTCGCCGGCGTGTACCCGGGCCTGCGCCACCTCAACATCATGGGCCTGCACAGCCCGCAGTCCGCGATCACCTCGGCGATTATCTTCAACGCCCTGGTCATCATCGGACTGATCCCGCTCGCCCTGCGCGGCGTGAAGTACCGCCCGTCGGACGCGAGTTCGCTGCTGGCCCGCAACATCGGGGTCTACGGCGTCGGCGGCCTGATCGTGCCGTTCGTCGGCATCAAGCTGATCGACCTGGTCGTCCAGTTCATCCCCGGTCTGAGCTGAGAGAACGAGAACCATGCCCACCATCGTGCGCACCCACCTCACCGCGCTGCGGGCGCTGCTGGTGATGACCGTCCTGTGCGGCATCGCCTATCCGCTGCTGATCACCGGCATCAGCCAGGCCGTCTTCAGCGACAAGGCCAACGGCTCGATCGTGAAGTCCGATGGCAAGGAAGTCGGTTCCAGCCTGCTCGGCCAGAACTACAAGCTGCCGAAGAAGAACCCGGACGACCCGAAGGAGGACCCGGTCCCGGACCCTAAGTGGTTCCAGCCCCGGCCCTCCGCCAACAACTACGCCGGCGACAACTCGGGCGCCAGCAACCTCGGCCCGAACAGCGACGACCTGCTGAAGGCCGTCAACGACCGCCGCGCCGCCGTCGCCGCCTTCGACGGCGTCGACCCGGCGAGCGTGCCGGCCGACGCGCTGACCGCCTCCGGCTCCGGCCTCGACCCGCACATCTCGGTGGCCTACGCCAAGGAGCAGGTCAACCGGGTCGCCAAGGAGCGCAACCTGCCGGTGGAGACGGTCGCCAAGCTGGTCGACCAATACATCGAGGGCCGTTCCCTCGGCTTCCTCGGCCAGGAGGGCGTCAACGTCGTCCTCCTCAACAAGGCCGTCAGCGAGGCAAAGTGACCGCCTCGGCACGCTGAGGTTCCAGGCCGACCCGGGCGCGGTGCACACCCCGCCGCACCCGGGTCGGTCGCCCGTTCTCCCCGTCGCCCAGCGGGGCACCCCTCACCACCCACCGGCCCGACATCACAGCCGTACCGGTCGCCCTTCGCCAGAAAGCACAGCGCCCATGCCCCCTGACCTCACCCCCGGCACCGTTCACCGCCGCGGACGGCTGCGGGTCTACCTCGGATCGGCCCCCGGCGTCGGCAAGACCTACCGCATGCTGGACGAGGCCCACCGACGGCGGGATCGCGGCGCGGACGTGGTCGTCGGCTTCATCGAGACCCACGGGCGCAAGCACACCGCGGGAATCCTCGACGGACTCGAGGTGGTTCCCCGCCTGCGCCGGCGCTACCGCGACACCGACTTCGAGGAGATGGACCTCGACGCCATCCTCGCCCGCCGCCCCTCCGTCGCCCTGGTCGACGAACTCGCCCACACCAACATCCCCGGCGGACGGCACGCCAAGCGCTGGCAGGACATCGACGAGCTCCTCGATGCCGGCATCGACGTCATCACCACCGTCAACATCCAGCACCTGGAATCGCTGAACGACGTCGTCCAGAAGATCACCGGCATCCCCCAGCGCGAGACCGTCCCCGACGAGGTGGTCCGCCGGGCCGACCAGATCGAACTCGTCGACATGGCCCCCCAGGCGCTGCGCCGGCGCATGGCCCACGGCAACGTCTACAAGGCCGAGAAGGTCGACGCGGCCCTGTCCAACTACTTCCGCGTCGGCAACCTGACGGCACTTCGGGAACTGGCCCTGCTGTGGGTGGCCGGGCGGGTCGACGAGGGCCTGCGCGACTACCGCGCCAGCCACAACATCGACCGAGTGTGGGAGACCCGCGAACGCGTCGTCGTGGCGATCACCGGCGGCCCCGAGGGCGAGACGATCATCCGCCGCGCCGCCCGGATCGCCGACCGCACCGCCGGCGGCGAGCTGCTCGCCGTCCACGTCTCCCGCAGCGACGGCCTGGCCGGCGCCTCACCCGGTGCGCTCGCCCAGCAGCGGCAGCTGGTCGAGGACCTCGGCGGCAGCTACCACGTCGTCGTGGGCGATGACATCCCGACCGCGCTGCTGGCCTTCGCCCGCGCGCACCACGCCACCCAGCTGGTCCTCGGCACCAGCCGCCGGGGCCGGATCAACCGCTTCCTCACCGGCCCCGGCAACGGCCAGACGACCATCGACGCGTCCGAGGACATTGACGTCCACATGGTCACCCACGAGTTCACCGGCCGCGGCCGGCTGCCCTCGCTGGGCCGGCGCCACTCCCGGCGCCGCACCGTCGCCGGCTACCTCGCCGGTCTGGTGGTGCCCACGCTGCTGACGGCCGTGCTGTCCCAGTTCCACCACTCGGTCAACCTCACCACCGACGCACTGATCTTCCAGCTCGGCGTCGTAGCCGTCGCGTTGCTTGGCGGCGCGATGTCGGCACTGCTGGCCTCGCTGGTGGCCTCGCTGCTGCTCAACTACTTCTTCATCCCGCCCGTCCACACCTTCACCATCGACGAGACCAACAACTTCATCGCCCTGGTCGTCTTCGCGGTCGTCGCACTCACCGTCTCCACCGTCGTCGACCACGCTGCCCGCCTCACCACCCGGGCCGCCCGCGCCACCGCCGAGGCCGAGGCCCTCTCCACCCTGGCCGGTAGCGTGCTGCGCGGCGCCGACGCCCTCCCCGCCCTGCTGGACAAGACCCGCACCGCCTTCGGCCTGGACTCCGTCGCCCTGCTCGACCGCAGCGGCGCCACCATCGCCCGCAGCGACTCCGACAGCGAGCCCGCTGCCGACCGCACGGTCACCGAACTACCCGCCGGACCGGACGCCTTGCTGGTCCTGGCCGGACGCCAGGTCTCCGCCACCGACCAACGCGTCCTCACCGCCTTCGCCGCACACATCGCCGCCGCGCTGGAGCGCGACCGCCTCGCCACCGCCGCCGCCGAAGTCGAACCGATCAAGGCCGCCGACAAGATGCGCACCGCCCTGCTCGCCGCCGTCAGCCACGACCTGCGCACCCCGCTCGCCGCAGCCCTCGCCGCCGTCGGCTCACTCCGCAGCCCCGACGTGGAGTTCGCACCCGCCGACCGCGACGAACTGCTCACCATGGCCAACGAGTCACTGCTCAAGCTCACCGCACTGGTCGACAACCTCCTTGACATGAGCCGCCTCCAGGCCGGCGCCCTCACCCTCCACCTGGAGGCCGCCCACCTCGACGAAGTACTACCCCGGGCCATGGACTCCCTCGCCGACCCGGACGCCGCCGTCCAGCCCCTCGACCTGGACACCGCCCCACCGGTGCTCGCCGACCCGCCCCTGCTGGAACGCGTCCTCGCCAACCTCATCGCCAACGCACTGCGGCACAACGCCCCCGGCGCACCTGTCCTGGTCACCGCCAGCCACCACGCCGACCAGGTCGAGATCCGCGTCGTCGACCGCGGCCCCGGCATCGCCCCTGAGGACCGCGACCGGGTCTTCCTCCCCTTCCAACGCCTCGGCGACACCGACAACACCACCGGCGTCGGCCTCGGCCTCGCCCTCTCCCGCGGCCTCGCCGAAGCCATGGGCGGCACCCTCGAAGTCGAGGACACCCCCGGCGGCGGCACCACCCTGCTGCTCACCCTGCCCGCCGCCACGCACATCGAGGAGGAACAGTGAGGAGCGTCCTGCTGGTCGACGACGATCCGCTCCTGCTGCGAACCCTGCGGATCAACCTCAGTGCCGACTACACGGTCCTCACCGCGAACAGCGGCCAGGAGGCACTCGCCACGGCCGAGCATGAACAGCCCGACGCCGTCCTCCTCGACCTCGGCCTGCCCGACCTCGGCGGCGTCGACGTCCTGCAGCGCCTGCGCGCCTGCCTCGATGCGCCGATCATCGTGCTCTCCGGCCGCACCGAACCCGAGGAGATGATCCGCGCCCTCGACGCCGGAGCCGACGACTACGTCACCAAACCGTTCGACCCCGACGAACTGTTCGCCCGCCTGCGGGCCGTCCTGCGCAGACCGCCCCGCCTCGTCCGCGAGCACAACCCCAGGATCGGCGAGTACGAGATCGACACTGAGGCCGCCACCGCCACCGGACCGGCCGGGAACGTGCGGCTCACCCCCACCGAATGGAAGATCCTCACCCTCCTGCTGGCCAACCCGGGCCACCTCGTGCCCGGTCGGCAGATCCTGCGCGAGGTCTGGGGCCCCACCGCCGAGAAGCAGCGCAACTACCTGCGCGTCTACCTCGCGGGCCTGCGCCGCAAGCTCGAACCCGATCCCGCCCACCCCCGCCACCTGATCACCGAGGCCGGCATGGGTTACCGCTACGAGCCCTGACCCGCCCGCGGGGGCATCAGCTGCGGAGGCAGCGGGCTGAACACGTACGGCCCTTCGGGCAGGTCGATGGTGTTGGTGCAGCCGAGGGCCTTCTCGGCTGCCCGGTGGGCGAACGCCACCGCCAGCTCCGCCGTCTTCTGCCGGCCCGGGGCGGGATCCGAGTTGCCCCCGGCGTTCTGGACCGCAGCCGTCGCCGTGTAGTACCAGGTCAGCTCCTTGCCGTCGGCGCCCGACCTGGTGACACAGGTGAAACGGACCACGGCGGCACGGTCGCCGGCCTCACCAGCCGGGAACGACTGGGCGTCCGCCGGTACGTCCCTCCGTTCGAGGGTGGTTCGGTCCTGTTCGTCGCCCGCGCCGCTCACCCTGACGCTCAGGTCCCGCCGGTGCTCGCCGTCCACGAAGCAGGACAGGAGGTCCGGCAAGGTGGAACCACCCGGAATGAACGTGGTGTCGACCCGGACCTGTCGGGTGGACCCCAGGGACGCAGCGAAGCGCGGGTCGTCGAGGGTTCCCCGGCACTCGCCGTGGGAGAGGTCCACGGCCGGCGGGTGCTGCACGCCCTGGTCGAGGTGGCGGTGCCAGCCGTATAGGCCGGCGCCGAGGCCGACCACGACGGCAGTGGACCCTGCCGCCCATCGGAGACGGTTCACTCGCACCCCGCGTTCATCTCCTTCGGCAGGGCGGACTTGGCGAGGTCCTCGAAATCGGCCCGGTCCGCCTCGGGCCGACCGACCCGGGCGGCATCGCCCGGCACGACCCGCAGCAGCACGTGGTGGAACGTGCTGGGGCGAGGGCAGTACTCCACGACGGCGGCACCCCGCGCCCAGGCAACCGAGGAGCTGCCGGTCCCGAAGCTCTCCGCACCGCTCTGCTGGGCCAGCTCGGGTGGCAGTACGGCGCGTCCCACGTGGCGGTCGGTGGTGACGGTCAGGGCGGTCCGGCCGTCCACCCGGATCGTGCAGGACCCCGACGCCCCCTCATCGCCCAAACCGTGAACCCGCTCCTGGACGTCCTGCCGGCCCGGGGGCAGCAGCCGACCGAGCGGTGTGTCCGGCCCCGTGGGCAGTCCGCACAGGCTCGTGGCCCTGCTCCGGTCCTCGTCCGGTTCGTGCGCCCGCCAGTCCAGGTAGCCGACGACCCCGGTCGCCGTGAACGCGGCCGCCAGTCCTCCAGCAAGCAGCGCCTTCTCGTACCGCCGCACCCTCGTCACCCCTTCCCGCTGGCGGTGCTGTTCGCCCCGGCTCCTACCGCGCCGCCCTGTACGGCCTGGTGCCCAGCATTGGCGGCAAGCTGGTTGACCTGGTCCGTGCTCAGGCCGCTCCCGACTGCCGCGGCCCGCACCGCCGCTGCCGTGCTGACCCCGTTGGCGTTGCGGGCCTCGTCCGCCTTCTGGCCGGCCTCGTCCTGCGCCGCCGCGAGGGTGTCCTGGTGCGTGCTGTCCACGATGCTCTGCAGCATCTGGCCGAAGATGAAGTCCCCAGCCGCACCCGCGCCCGGGACCACCGCGGTGGCTTGGTAGACCACGGTGTCAAACGCACCCCGGGCCCATGCCGCCCCGTTCGCCACCGCGTCGTTGTACGCCTTGTCCGAGGCAGCGTGATCCTTGAACACGGCGTCCGCACGGGCCTCGTTGAGGATGCCCGCGATCGCGCCGCCGGAGCTCGCCGCGTTGTTCACCGGGATGGCGAGCTTGGAGATGTCGGTCTCACCGCCGACGAAGGCCGTGTGGATGAGGGCGGTGGTGTACGCCTGCTGGGCGTTGATGACGCTCCCGTACGCCTCCGGATCGCGGCCGAGCTGGTTGAGGACGGCGCGGACGTGGGAGGTGTCCAGGTTGGCGGGCGCTCCGTTCACCGGCAGGGTGTTGTCGTACGGCGAGAAGGAGTGCTGGACGTCCCCCATGTAGTCGGCGACCAGGTGGCCCAGGGCCGGGCGCAGCGCGGCGAGCGGGGCGTCCTTGCCGCTGATCCGGGCCAGGCTGCCGCCGTCCTTGCTGTGGCCGAACTCGTCCATCACCTTGGCCATGACCTCGGCCTGGTCCGCGCGGTGCTTGAGCGGAGGATTGGGCATCTCGTCGTACGGGTGACCGCTGGTAGCCGCCTCCAGCGCGTGGCCGAACGCGAGCGGCCCGCTGGCCAGGGACTTCGCCTGGACGTCCTTGTCGTAGGACAGGGTGTCCGGTGTGAACTCCTTGTCGTGCGCCAGGTAGTGGAGGTAGTCGGCGGGCTTCGGTTTACCGTTCGGGTCGACCGTGCCGTCGGTGTTGTAGGCGGTGGGCCGGTCGTGGAAGAACTTGGTGGCCGCCTCCGGGCTGTGGCCCAGCGCTTCCAGGATTCCCGTGAGCGGCTGGTAGCCCGCCGCCCCGTCCTGGCCGGCGATGTTGAAGATTCCCCGCTTGTCTCCCCCGAAGTCGGGCCAGAACGGCCTCGTCCGGTTGGTGTCCTTGGCATCGAGCTGGACGACGTGCTCGGCGATCGGGTCGAGGAAGTGCGGGTCGTAGTTCCCGGTCCGCAGGATGCCGGCCAGCACCTGGTACCCGCGGGGGATGTACGGCCTGGTGCCCATCCCGACCGGCGGTTCCTCGGACAGCAGCTCGGCGCCTGCCTTGCGCAGGTCGGCGGCCCATTGGTCGGACAGGTGCGGCTGGTTGGAGGTTCGGGTGGCCGTGGCCAGGGTGGTACCGAGGTTCTTCTGCAGATCCTGGTACTGCTGCAGGCGGGCGTCGCTCACGCCCCCGACGCCGGAGTCGGCGCCGACCACGTTGTCCCAGAAGACCAGCAGGCCCTTCGGTCCGACCTTCTCGAAGAATCTGGTGGTGAACACCGGGTCACCGCCGTGGGCGGCCAACAGGCTGTTGAGCTCCAGGAGTTCGGGATCGGTGAGCTTCTTTCCCTTGGCCGCCAGCTGGGCGGCACGCTTCGCGTCCGCCTCGGGGCCGCCTCCGACTGCCTGGGCGTTGAAGGAGCCGTCCTTGTCGGTGGTGGCGTCGGCGCGCAGGGCGAAACAGGCCCGCTGGTCGGCCTCGGTGGCCTCCCTGAGAACGTTCCCGATCCGGCGCTGGAAGCCCTCGGCCTTGGCGCGGCACTTGTCCTGGTAGGTCCGCGACGCCTCCGGGTCGTGCGCGGTCGCTTTGTCCGGCGCCGGCCAGCTGACCGTGCCGCCGTCCTGGCTGACGGTGTATCCAGCAGCCGTGATCTCCGCGACGACCGCTGCGGCCTTGTCCTTGGCGGCCTGGATGTCCTTGGCCGCCTCGCCCAGTACGGAGGCGATCGCGGCGGCCTCGGTCGCAGCGGCGCCAAGCTGGTCGTTGCCGCGCTGGAGGGCCGGCTTGGCCAGCTCCGAGCTCTTGCCGGTCCAGCCCGAGCCGTTGACCTTGGCGACGACGACGCTGTTCCACTCGCCGTCCATCGCCCTGAGCTTCGTCGCGATCTGCTCCCACGAGGTGGCGGCGGCGGTGAGCACGTCCACCTTGGCGTTGCTCAGATCGTGCAAGTCGACCATGGTGTGCCCCCTTCAGCCCTGGAATCCGGCGGCCGCGGCCGAGTTGGTGGACTGGTAGTTGTTGACGCTCGTCCGAAGGTTCTGGGCGAGAGCGCCGATGACCTTGGACAGCGCCAGGATCTGCTTGTCCCAGGTGGTCGACGCCTCCTTGCACGCCGCCCCCACGCCGAAGCCCGGGAGGCCTCCGGCGACCGCCGTCATCTTCTGATCGGCGCCCTGACACTCGCCGCTCAGGCGGCAGTTGATCTGCTCGGCGTCCGCGGCAGCGGCGGTCAGTTCCCCGAGCTTGACCGAGAATCCGCCGCCGGCGCCGGCCGGCGAGTCGGCCGAGTTGAGCCGGGTCCGCGCCGCCTCCTGGCGCTGGGCCCGGGCCGTCAGTTTGCCTTCGGCGTCGTAGGCCCACGGATTCATCATCCGGTCGAACGCGGTCATACGATCGGACATCGTCCGCCACTCCCCCCAATGCGCACCGGACGCTCAACCCGGTGCCCCCCATGAGTAACCGGCCGAGCGTACCCACGGGTAACCTTCGCGTGCGCCCGATCGGTGAAATCACAACGGATCATTGACGGGCAGGAACGTCGGGCGCCTGGCTCTCGCGACCGGGGGCGGATTCGAGCTGTGACCGGATCGTTCGTCTCCCCGACCCGCCGGCCGGGGAGACGAACCGCGATGTCGCGCGCGCGAGAGTGGTCAGCTGTGGTCGACGACCTGCGTGACGGTGAACCGGTTCAGGCTGTCGGGGTTCAACCGGTGGCCCTCGACCACCAGGTACTGGTCCGCCCCCGCCCGTAGCACCTGGGCCTCCTTCGCCGCCGGCGCGAAGTCGGGGTGTTGGCCGCGGGCCGCCTCCAGTACGAACGCTCGCGCCTCCTCCAGAGACATCGGCTCGGAGGTCCTGATCTCGGCGCCGAAGCGGTTCTTGGTCAGGCCGATCTCGGCCACGACGACGTGGTTGCTCATGATTCCTTCCGTTTCCTTCCGTGTTGACCAGTCCGTCAGTCCGTCAGCAGATAGGTCCCCAGGCTCACCACCCCCGAGAACACCGGGATCGCGGCAACGATCTTGAACAGGACCACGACCACTCGCCGCAGCACCCGCAACAGGCGTCGCTCGCGCCAGCGCGCCGCCCGCCGGGGCGCGGCCGGCTCGACGGCCTACGCGACGTGGGCCGCGCCGGCGCTTCTGCTCACGCGAACTCGCGCAGGCGCGGCCGTACCCCCACCGCGGTCAGGGCGAGCGCCGCCGCAAGGGCCGCCGCACCCAGTCCGGCCGTGGCGGCGTCGAGGTCGTCGTCGGTGGCGGCGACGGCTCCGTCGAAGGCACGCTGGTTGATCGCCTGGTTGTCCTCAAGGGCGGCGCTGAGCACGTCGAAGTCGGCGTTGGACTGGCCCGCGGTGGTGCCGGTGTCGAAGGTGACGGCCTCCTTGAGCTTGCCCTGGGCGTTGAGCTCCCGGATCTTCCGGTCGTCGCGTTGGTACTGCTGGAAGGCGGCCAGCACCCGTTCCGCCGCTTCCTGCTCACCGGCGAAGGTGATGTTGCGCAGCTCGTCACCGAGATAGCCACCGAAGCCGACCTGGCCGTGGTCGGCCCGGTGCTTGTCGGCGAGCGCGGCGAGCTTGTCGTTGTACGAGGCAAGGGTCGCGCCGTCGATCCGGGCGAAGGACTGGGTCTTGTCGAGGAAGCTCTGCTCGTACGCGGCCGCCCGGGCGGGGTCGGTCAGGTACCGGCTCTCGTCCGCGTTCAGGTCGTACGCCACCGCGCGCGCCCGGCTGAGCGCGATCACCGAGTCGAAGGAGTTGCTCTTGGCGACCACCAACTGGTGATCCGCCCGGGAGGCCAGCGTCAGCGCGGTGACCAGCCCGGCGAGGGCGATCAGGGTCGTGACGGCCAGCGGCACGTTCACCAGCCGCCGGAACCGTACCGCGAGCAGCCGCTGCAGCAGCCCGAGGGCGGCCAGGGCGAGCAGGCCGGTGACCAGGATTCCCCACCAGCCGCCGGACAGGGCGTCGCGCTGGTCGCTGTAGTTGCGTTCCACGACCGACGCATTGGCCTTGGTCACCTCGTCGACGGCCGGCAGCAGGCGCTGGCGCAGCAGGTCGGTCGCCTGGTGGTAGGCCGCGAGGGCGTCCGCCGAGGGACGGCCTACCGAGGCGTGGGCCTGCTCTTCCAGGAGCTGGGCGCGGGCCACCAGCGCCTCGTACTGGCCGAGTTCGCCGATGACGGTCTGCACGGCCCGCTGCCCGGCCGCGTCGCCGGCCACCGCCTCCGTAACGTGCTGCAGATCGGTGTCGGCCTGAGCGCGCCGTTGTTCGTAGGTGTCCATGGTCGCTTTGCGCAGCGCCGTGTAGTCCGGATCGGCGCCGAACAGCAGCAGGTTGGCAGCCTGAGCATCCATGTCGTTGAGCGCGAAGTAGAGGTCCGCCGAGCGCACCACCTGCGGCGCGGCCTGGTGTCCGATCACGTCCGTCCCATCGCGGGCGCCGCCCAGAACGGTGGCGGTCGCAGTGCCGGCGCCGAGCAGCGCCACCAGGCAGAGCCCGGTCAGGCCGCGCACCAGGCGCGGGGTGTTCCACCAGTCCCGGCTACGCCAGGAGCGGCCGAACCAGTGACCGGGGGCACGCGGCGCGGGAAGTGGTACGGCTGTTTCCTGCCGCGCTGTCTCCGACGCGACCGTGTTCTCCACGACTGCCGTACCGCTCGATCTTCCCGCTGGCATCGCCGCGCGCCCCTCCCCCTGTTTTTCACACTGGCCGCCGAACCTGCCCCGGAGGAGCCCGCCGGGGTCGGGGATTCGGCAAGCGGTTCGCCGCCAGGCCCCACGCCCGGGCGGCGAACCGTTTCCTCGCAGCTCACGCTAGGTGCGGTCGAACCTCAGTCCGCTCGTCCTGACGCGTCCTTGACGCGGTCGGCAGCCGTCTTGACGCAGGATTGTCGCCACTGGTCATGGCCAAGGCAGGGCCCGTACTACGAAGCCTCGTGGATCAGGGTGCACCGTCGGCCGCGTCGCGCTCTGCCCGGTTCTGCTGCCACTGGTCGATGACCTGCTGGAGGGTCTCTCGGCGGCGACAAGCCCAGCGGGGCCGGCGCCGATCACCAGCGTGTCGACGATCGTGGTCAACTGCGGCCTCCGTAGTGGTTCTCGATCCAGGAGGACGCAGCGCGAGCGGCCTCGACGGCCGGGCGATTGGCGTCCTCGATGAGGTCGGTGACGGCCGGGTGGTGCAGGTACTGGTAGTTCGAACGCTCACGCAGGACGGGCGTCGCGCACAGGTCGACGACCAGCCGGCGGGCGGCGGCGTCCACGAGGCGTGCGATGTGCTCGCGGTACTGCGGCGTGAGCCCGGACGTAGCGAGCACCAGGTCGAAGCCACTGTCCCGAACGGTGTCGGGCAGGTCCGTGATCCGTAGAACGGTCGTCCTGGCGGATCCGGCCCGCAGGAGCCGACGAAGTTTCTTGGGGCTGCGGGTGAGAAGGAAGACGCGGCGATCATCACCGAGTTCATGTGCGACGGCTTGGGCGAGCATACCGCCCCCGACCACGACCAGGTTGCTCGGCTGGGCGGTCGACGCGCTCAGCAGGGTTCGGGCGAGGTCGCGGTAGTCGAGTCGAGCCCGGAGGCCAAACCGGCGCCGAGCCTGGCTTGCCAGCAGGAGCACCTCTGCCCCCACCGGCCGAAGGGGGTGGTCAGCGGACAACCTGTCGAAGGCCGCGTGCACCTGCTGGAAGATGAACTGCTCCCCGAGGATCAGGGACATCGTGCCGGCGGCGATCTGGGCCAGCCGGGAAGCAGCGGCCTGATGGCCGGTGATCCTTCGGCTGAGCCGGATCGAGAGCGGCGCGGTGGCCGCCATCGGGGGTTCTGCCTCGTACCACTCGATACGGTGGCAGGTACGCAGCAGCAGCCCGGTCGTCGAATCCGTACCGGCGACGCCTTCCAGCTGCTGAAACGACGCTCCGAGCTCCCCCAGCGAGTGGGTGGTGGCGTCGTTGTAGGCGCACCATGCGATCCGGCCTATGACAACTGCCGAGCTGATCCTGTCATCGCGTGGTGGATCAGCGGTCTGGGCCATGAGTACCTCCTCAGCTCCAGTGGTCTGACGCCGGCAAGAAGCGCCGTCGATGTACGGGGCCCGCAGGCAGCAAAGGCAAGAGCGCCGGGCGCCCGGCGATGCGAAGTGGTCTTGTCGCGTCCTATCTCTGGCGCTCGGCCCCATCCAGCGTGAGACGGACGCACTTTCCCGCGAGCAGGGGCAGAATTCGATGCTCGCGGCCAGTACGGAAAGCACGTGGAGCCCCGCCACCAGTCACGCCGTCTGACGGTTCTTTGCCGATCAGGACCAGCAATCAGTCGATGCAGCACTTTGCCGCCGTGCTTCTCGCTGGCGGGCTGGTCGCGGTATGAGCCACCATGCAGGCGTCGCCAATGCAGGCCCTCTACGCCCTCGATCTCAGCACCGCAGTATGGCTGGGGCGCCCGGTGGCGACCCCAACCGACTGGAAGCGAGGCGTTCCTCCCGGACGGTGCCGTGACCTTCGGCTCTCGGCCGATCCGAAGGGCACCATCCCGCGATTCGACGCCAACGAGTGGAAGGCATTCCTGTTAAGAACTCGAAGACGGCGAGTTCGACGCCGACATGGGCCATGCTCTGGCCTGCGTGCCAGCACTACTCGCAATGGTTGGCGCTTCGCCGACGGTGTCGGCCTGCTGAGACAAGCGCACTGCCCGTCAGGGAACCGGGGAGGCGCGTGCTCCGGCGCCAGCGGCTAAGCGCTTACTCAAGCGTTGGCCAGCCAGAGACCCTTGTACTGGATCTTGGGGTGCCGGTGGTTTCTTGTGGTAGTGCCGGCCGGGGTGTAGCCGCAGGACCGCAGCAGGTCCTGTGTCGTGGTCTGGTCTCGTTCCTCGTTGTACACACCGATGATCAGTCGGCCGCCCGGGGCTACCACGTGGTCCAGCAGATGAGCCACGTACGCGCCGCGCAGGTCCGTCGGCACGTAGTCCAGGCCGGTGCGGACGGCATCGAAGCGATGCGGAGGCTTCCAGCCCATCGCGTTGGCAGTCCAGATCCGATGCGCCCACTTCGGGCAGCGGGTTCGGGCGAGATCGGCAAGGGCGGTGGAGATCTCCACTCCGTAGGGCTCGATGATGATCCCTACTTCAGCCGCCCAATTGGTCAGGCTCTCCATCAGGTGGCCATTGGCGCATCCGACGTCGAGGAACGTCCCGCCGTGGGGCGGGAGCAGGTCGACGAGCAGATCGCGGGCTTCTCGCCAGCGGGTCTCGTCGCCGCTGTGGCCGGACTGGGCACGCGGGTTGTCGCCGTTGAGGTAGGCCGGTTCGATGACGTCCAGGACAGCGGAGTGCCACTCGGTGGCCGTGATCTCGCCCGCCTGGTAGGCGTCGTCGATGGGCGCCAGATCGCGCCAGCCTCGCTCCTTCGCACTCGCGATGTCCTCGGCGTCGTGACCGCCCGGAGGGCGCGCGGTGGAGTCCATGCGTACTCCTTCCCTGTTCGCTGACTTTGGTCCCGTGCAGTCAGGGTGACTTCAGCCCCCTTGAAGAGCGTGGATCAGCCGCGTGGCCTCCCGCTGCGCCGGCCCCGTTCGCGGGTCATTCGTGCCAGCGTGCGGTCCGACGATCTTCGCCAGCACGAACAACTGCATCACCATCCCGTCGTGGCCCTCAAGGTCTGTCCGGCGTTCCCTGCTCACTCGGTCCGCGAGCGCCGGTACAGCGAGGGAGGCGGCGTACAGCGACGCCGAGTCGAGTCCGCGTGGCGCCATTCCCCAGTCCTCCCAGTCGAACATGCAGAACTCGCCTGGGCCCGTGACGTTTGCCCAGTTCAGATCCGCGTGCGCCGGGCACCAGTGGTTGACGTCCGTGTTCACTGTCTCCGGGAAGGCGGCCCGGATCGTGTCGTCGACCAGCTGCTGCGTGATCCGTTCGGCGTCCGGGGTCGCCACCCGGGCTGTGCGCTGACCGGCCAGCGCTGCCAGCGCGGCGTTCAGCGGCCCCCACCACGCGTCCGGCAGCGTCGGGTCGGCGGCCGCGATTGCCGGACCGACCGGGCGGTCCGGCAGCAGCGAGGTCTCGTCCGCCTGCCAAATCGCTCCGTCGTCTGGGTCCTGCCATGCTGCCGAGCTGGACCAACGTGGCATCGCCACGCCGGCCAACACCGCTGCGGCTTCGACTCCGCCCCAGCCCTGTTCCCGGGCTCGCGCCCATGGGCGTCGTTCAACCCGGACCCAGCTGCCGCGGTCGGTGCGGGCTCCGACTGTCCGGCGCTTGCGCACCATGCTGGTCCGGTCCAGCCCCGTGGCGAGGCGCTGCTCCACCTGGTCCAGGACGTGATGGACGGGCTCCTGCCGGAGGTCCATGGTCTACCGGACGAGGTCGGGGTCGGTGCCCTGCGGCGGGGTAACCCCAGTCAGCTCACGTGCCCGGTCAGCGAGGAGCGGGGCAAGTTCTGGGTAGTACCCCCGATCAACAGCCTGGAGCATCTCTGCGAGAGCGATCAGCTGACCGACACGTCCGGCAGGAGTGTCGAGGATGTCGGCGAACTCCGCGCGGATGCGGTCCGCGACCTCGGGCACGAGGAGGCTGCTGACCCACAGGATTGCGGGATCGTAGCCGACTGGCACCAGCCCCCAGCGTTCCCAGTCGATGATCTTGAGCGGCCCGGTGGTCAAGTTGGCCCACTGCAGATCACCGTGTCCGGTGGTCCGCTCGACCTCGGCCGGGGCCGGGATGCCGAGGTACTTCGGGAAGACCTCTTCGACCCACGTCTGGCGCAGAGTGATCTTCGCACTGGGTGCTTCTGCGATGTCGGCCAGCGCGTCCTTCAGCGCGGTCCACCAGCCGTCGTCCAGACCAGGGTCGTCGCGAAGATCCGGCGTGGAGGAGACTGCGGGACCTACCAGGTCGAAAACGTCGGCCTGGTAGAACCAGCCGGCCTCGGTCCAGTCCACGGTGTCGTGGAGCCGGGGTCGCGGGACGGATGCGGGGATGAGCTGTTCGGCGCCGAGGGCGCCCTGGCCGGTCGGCCGGGGTACCCGGTGGCGGCTGCTTCTGGAGACGCGGAGCCAGATGCCCCCGGCCCGGCGACCGACGGTGGTTCCGGAGGTACCGAAGACCGGTGGTTCGGTGCACACGAGGCCGAGGAACGCGGCGGCCTTCTGGTGTGCTGCTGTCAGGCTGTGCCGGGTGTCGTCATCCGGTTGAAAGGACATCGAGCACCGTCCTGAGTCGCTTGTCGGGGATCGGTTCGGCGAGGGCCACCCTGGCATCGTCCCAGTGCCGACGGGTGCTGGTCGACGTGAGGACAACGTCCAGCGCCGGGCACGCTCCGATGACCTGGAACGCGGCGGCGTGCGGGGTCGATCCCGGCGCGATGAGGTTCACCAGTTCGGGTGTCATTAGGCCCGGCAGTTCACCGCCGTGTAGTGGGGCGGAAGCGAACGTGGTGATTCCGGCGTCGCGCGCGTGGATCAGCGGCCCGCCATCGTCGAGGGCCAGGGCGAGAGGCTCGGCCATGACGAGGCTGACCGGCATCTGCACACCGGCGAGGTGGTGGTCCGTTGATCCGGCGGCATCCCGAGCCAGCCCGGCCAGCTCGGCGACGGTGAACGCCTGCTCGGTGAAGCCGGACCAGGTGGCGACGCCGTAGCCCCCGATACGGCCAGCGTCCGCGAATTCTTCCAGCACCGCGAATGCGGCCCGGACGTTGTGATGCAGCTGTTTCCGGTTGTGGCTCGATCGCTCGGGGTTGTGGACGAACACGAGGTCGGCACGGCCGAGAACAGCGAGCGACTGCTCCGTCTGGGCGCGGACGTCCGCCGGGGTGAGGCTGTGGCGGCCGGCCGGGTGGTAACCGGTCTTCGTCGTCACCTTGGCGTTCGGGTGCTCGGCGAGGACGGGGGCGAGGTCACGGTGTGCCTGGCCGTGAGCGTAGTTGGGGGCGGTGTCGATCCATCGGGCTCCGGCCGTGAGGACGGTGCGCGCCGCGTCGCCGGCTGCGCGCACGCGATAGGTCCCCAGGCCGAGAACCGGGCTCACCGGCTGGCCTTGACGACGGCGAGGGCCTGGCCTTGGACAAGGGCGGTCAGGATGCCAGCCGCGTCCTCGACCTCCAGGCCGGCGGCGTCAGCGAGTTCACCGATGCTGGCGGTGTCCCCGGTCAGCAGGATCCGCAGGGCGGGGGCGGCGCGCTCGGCGAAGTCCCACGCAGTGCCGGCAGCGGACAGGGTGACGGTCCCGGCGCCCGGGTTGCTGGTGAGTTCGGCGCGCGGGGCGGTGAGTCGCACCGCGATCTCCTTGTCCGCAGGAAGGGAGTCCACGTAGGGCAGGGACGGTGCCGGTCGGCCGAAATGGGTGGTGCCGGTGGACCGTGCCCACCGGTCGATCAGGTTGGGGTCGGACAGCGCCGTGAGCACCGCGGTCCGCAGCTCGTTCTGGTAGGCGGCCTTCGCCTCCGCCGCGGCGTGGCGCGGGACGTCCACCCGCAGGACGGTGCTCTCGTGCAGCTCATCCACCAGCCACCCCACGAGGGCGGCGCCCGTCTGGGCGACGAGTCCGAACGTGAGGTGGAGCGACTCAGTGCCCTGGTCGGCGGTGACGCTGTGCCACCATCCGCGAGGCAGGTAGAGGACGTCGCCCGGGTGGAGGACGAAGTCCGCGACCGGCTCGCCTTCGGGCTCCTTCGGGGAGTCGACGTCACGGAAGGTCGGGGCCTGCCGGGTCGGCTCCCACAGCCGCCAGCGCTTCGCCCCGTACTGCTGGACCACGACCACGTCGTGGTCGTCCCAATGCCGGCCGAAGCCCTCCTGCTCGGTCCAGGAGGCGTAGGCGTTGGTCTGCACGGTTGTACCGACGAAGCGTTCCAGGTCCTCGGCGGCGCTTCGGATCGGCGGGTGGATCTCGTCGATCGCGTCCACGACGAGCGAGGCGCCTTCCGCGAGCCTGGCGTGGAGCTGGGCGGGGTGCAGCCGGTGCCAGGTCACACCGCGCCGGTTGGTGATCGGCGTCGAGTATCGGCTCACAGGAACGGTCTGGCCATCCTGCGAGAGCCGCAGCCGGGGCGGCTCGATGCGATGGGTGGCGAGGATGGTGTTCAGATCGTCCCAGGACAGCAGGGGCGCAGCGTCGGCGCCTTCTGCGGGGATCACGGCGTAGGAGCGGTGGAGCGCCCGGGTGAGGAACTGGTCCCCACCCAGGCGCACCGCCCACGAGGCGGTCTCAGGCATCGTGGGCGTCCTGCTCAGGTGTCGTTCTGGTCGGATCGGCCGCCGGTGTTGTCGGACGGCACGTCGGCCCGGGAACGGGCGGCTCGGATGTTGCGGACGGCGACCAGCAGGCCGCCCTCGTCGTCGTGAGCAGCGGGCGCGGTGCTCTCCATGCCTTGTCCTTCCTTCCAGTGGGTACCGCCGGAGTGTCCGGCGAGACCTACGAAAGCGCTGCGAACGCTCCTTGAACAGAGCAGAATTGATGCACTGATGCTGCATCTGTGCGGCAAAGCGTCCGCTGGCCTGGCAACTTCCGGCGCAAGCGGGTTCCGGCAGGCTAAGGGACGGTCGATGGGGGCACGGCGCGAGCGGTTCATCGCGTTGCGCGTGAGCGCGGGGCACACGCAGGAGTCCCTCGCGACCACGATGGGGGTCGACCGGACGACGGTCGGCCGGTGGGATCGCGGTCAGGCTGCGCCCCGTCCGTGGCAGATGCCGAAGCTCGCCGACCTGTTGAGGGTTGGCCATCAGGAACTCTCCGAGGCCCTACTGGATGCTCCTGAGCGGATCGGGCCAAACGACAACGTGGCGCCGGTGCAGAGCACTTCACTGCTGGAGGGAGCTGGCCGGAAGGGCGCGACACCGGATTGGGAGGCTGCTGGCGCCGAGGAGATCACGGCCGGCGTGGCGCCCATGGCCCTCATGGACGGCGGCTTCCGGGTCGGCTGTCGGACGGCTGACGGGAGGATCGTCTTCGTGAGCCTGCCACGTCGGCCCCTGTTGCGAGGCGGCACAGCTGTCCTGGGCGTCACACCCTCAGCGGGATCCGCAGTATCCGGCGTCCGGGCCGTCCCGCCGGTGTTTTCCACTGAGATCCACCCGGTCGAGAACATGCGGTTGCTCCGCAGGTCGCTGGTCGAGTGCGACAACGTCCTGGGTCCTCGCGGAGTCGTCGCCACGGCCCAGGAGCACGTGCGACTCATCCAGCACCTTCGCCGCGAGGCCGCCGGCCGGGACCGGCACGACCTTCTGCAAGTGCAGGCCGAGTACGCCGAGTTCTGCAGCTGGCTCTACCAGGACAGCGGCGATCACCGTGCCGCCCAGTATTGGGCAGACCGCGCTGTCGACTGGGCGAGCGCCTCCGGCGAACAGGACCTGACCGCCTACATCATGGCGCGGAAGGCGCAGCTCGCCGGCGACATGCAGGACTCCGTCGAGGCGATCGACCTCGCCGCCGCGGCCCAGCGCTTGGCCGGCGCGGGAACTCGGTTGACCGCCATGGGCGCGGTGTACGCGGCCCACGGACACGCGCTGCTCGGCGACGAGAGGACCGCCCAGAACGCGTTCGACCAAGCTCTCACGCTGCTCGCTAAGCCGCCGGAGGCACCGTTCGGCCGAGGCCGGTGGCTCAACGAGGCCTACGTGGAGGCCCAGCGCGCCCGGGCGTTGTCGTCCCTGGGGCGCCACCGGGAGGCGGCAGCCGGCTTCGAGAAGGCGATCCGGTCCCTGCCCTCGAGCTACCAGCGAGACCGCGGTGTCTACCTCGCCCGCTCGGCGATCACCCAGTTCCACACCGACGGTCCCGAGCACGCCGCCACAACCGCCACCTCGGCGCTGTCGGTTGCGACGACGACCGGGTCGGCCCGGATCCTCATCGAGCTGGCGCACCTCGACACCCTGCTGCAAGGGTGTCGAGGCGTACCGGAAGTCGCCCACTTCCGGCAGGCGCTCGACAGCGTCCTGCTTCATGAAGTGTGATGACCGATCAGAGCCCCGTTGTCCCGAGAGAATGGACCGCCGATGGCCTCCCGCCCCTTCGTCCTGTTGAGCGTCGCGACCTCCGTCGACGGTCACATCGACGACGCCTCCCCCGAGCGTCTGCTGCTGTCCAACGCGGAGGATTTCGACCGCGTCGACCAGGTACGAGCCGAATCCGACGCCATCCTCATCGGCGGAAACACCCTGCGCAGCGACAATCCCCGTCTGCTGGTCAACAGTGACAAGCGCCGCGCCGACCGGATCGCGGCCGGCAAGCCCGAGTACCCGCTCAAGGTCACCATCTCCGCCAGCGGCGACCTGGGCCGGGACCTCAAGTTCTGGCACTTCGGCGATAAGAAGGTCGTCTACACCACCGACGCTGCCGCACCGAAGCTCCGGGAGACGCTCGACGGCCTTGCCGACGTCGTCAGCACCGGCCCCACCGTCGACTTCAGCGCACTGCTCGACGACCTCGCCACCCGCGGCGTCGAGCGCCTCATGGTCGAGGGCGGTGGACAGATCCACACCCAGTTCCTCTCCCAGGGGCTGGCCGACGAGATCCACCTCGCCATCGCCCCGCTGCTCGTCGGCGACGCCGCCGCACCACGCTTCCTCCACCCGGCGGACTACCCCGGCGGCAGCAGCCGACGGATGGCGCTTCTGGAAGCCCGTACGATCGGCGACGTCGTGCTGCTGCGGTACGCCCCCAAGCCCGCCTCCAACTGATCTTCGGGTGCGTCACGCCCGTCGTTGAGCTCCTGTACGGGAGAGCCGCCGCTGTTGGCCTCGAAGGCCTCGGCCCACGGCCGGGTGCGGTGGCTCTCCCGGCGGCGGATAGCCTACGAGCAGCCAGCAGCGCATGCTGAGAGGACCGCGACTGTATGACCGACGGCATCGGGCTCCCGCCCGAGTGGGTGGCCCGGAGGGTGGTGGCGTACGACGAGCTCCGGTCGGCGTCGGGCTCACTGTGGTGGTTGCAGTCGGACCCCGATCACGGCGGATGCCGCCGGGTCATGCGCGCCGACCGGTCGGGCGCAGCCGTCGCGGTGACGCCCCCCGACTTCTCAGTCGGAGGTCAGCTCCACGCCTACGGTGGCGGCGCCTTCGCCGTGACATCGGAGGGCGTGTGGTTCGTCGGTGACGACGGTTCCCTCCTTCGGCAAGCGGCTGGCAGCGTGCCCGAGTGGATCGACTCTGTCGTCGGGTCCGCGCAGTACGGAGACCTTGCCCCGGCACCGGGCGGCGGTCTGCTCGCGGTTCGCGGGGACGACACCGTGGACGAGATCATCGCCGTGTCCCGGGCGGGGCACACCCGGGTCCTGGTTCGCTCCCGCGGCTTCCTCGGCTCTCCTCGGCTGGCGGCGGGCACTCTGGCCTACGTGGAGTGGCAGCGCGACCAGATGCCGTGGGACAACACTCGCCTCGTGCTGGCCGACATCCGATCGGACACCGTCGGGCCGACCCGCGTTGTGGCGGGCGGCTCCGATGAGTCGGCGGTGCAGCCGTCCTGGGGACCGGACGGTTTGCTGTACTTCATGTCGGACCGGACAGGGTGGTGGAACCTGTACCGGCTGCGCGATGGCGTGGTGGAGGCAGTCGCGCCGATCGAGGCGGACTGCGCGCCGGCGCCCTGGGAAGGCGGCTACCAGTCGTACGGTTTCACCGGAGACGGCACCGTCGTGCTGACGGTGACGGACGGGTTCGCCACCAAGCTGCTCGCCGTCGACGCTGAGGGGCGTCGGCGACGGCTCGGCTCGAATCTCACGTCCGTGAAGCCGTACGTCACCGTCGACGGCAGCCTCCTGGCCGTGGTCGGCTCCACGACAAGCAGCCCGCCGGCCATCTGGTCGATCGATCTAGCAGCACGGGCGGACGCCCAGGCCCTCCCGGTCGGCAAGGCTTCCGAGTTCTCTGTGCCCTGGACGCCAGTTCCTCCCTCAGTCGAGACCATCGCGGGCCCGGGCGGGCCGGTGCGCTTCCTGCTGCACCTGCCGCCCGGAGACACGCGACCGGGTCCTCTCCTCGTCCGGGCCCATCCCGGCCCGACGGACGACGTCCCCCTCCGGCTGGACTGGGTCACTCAGTATTTCGTTAGCCACGGATTCACCGTCGCCGAAGTTCTTTACCGCGGCAGTACGGGTCGGGGACGCGCCTTCCGGCAGTCGCTGCACGGCCACTGGGGCGCCTACGACGTCGACGACTGCGCGGCCGCCGCGGAATATCTCCTGACGATCGGCCAGGCGACGCCCGGGGCTGTGTTCATCAGCGGGGCGAGCGCGGGCGGGTACACGGCGCTCCAGGCGGCATGCCGTCCGGGACCGTTCACTGCCGCGACAGCCATCTCGGCGATCATCGACCCCGCTTGGTGGGAGCTGTCCGTTCCGGCGTTCCAGCGTCCGCACGCAGCTGCGCTGCGAGGCCCAGTCGGCGCGGTGAAGCCCGAGCAGGTCCGCTGCCCCGTGCTGGTGATCCACGGCTCCGCCGACACGATCACGTCTGCGGAGGAGGCCATGCGCTTCGCCGAGGAGCTGGCCAGCCGAGGCGGTGACCATGGCAGCCTGCTGTTGGAGGGCGGCGACCACTACCTGTCGGCGCCCTTGGCACGGGAGCAGGCGCTCCGTGCTGAACTCGACTTCTACCGGCGCATCATGAGCCGCCTGCGAGCATGACCGCCAGCCTGTCGGCGTCCGGCAGCACGGCCCGGGCGAACTCGCGCAGTTCCCGAACCGCGACGTAGTCGGCGTGTGTCTGCAGGTCGGCCAGAATGCCGGCCACCCGCTCGACACACCGTCCTGATCCTGTCCTGGCGGTGTAGGCGACGGCATCGCGGGCGACCGCGCATGCCTGGTCGACGTCCCCGCTGCGCAGCCAGGTCGCGGCGAGCAGAGCGGCGTCGATCGCGCGCCGGCGGACTTTGTCCTTGCCGACGCCGCCGAGGGCGTCGGCGAGCTGGATCCTGGCGTCCGGCGCACGGCCGAGGTCGTGGAGGCAGTGTGCGGCCTCGTCCGCGAGGTAGGCGTGGGTGAAGTAGCGGATCCAGGTGGGTTCGTCTTCCACGCTGGCTGCTTCGAGGAGCTTCTCGGCTTCGAGGATCAGCTGGGTCGCCTCGCTTTCCCTCAGCATTCTGGCGTTCGCTCGGGCGACGACGGCGGTGATGGCCGCCCGTGTGGCCGGGCTCGCGGTGGTACCGGCCGCGGCGCGAGCGGAGGAGGCCCACCGCAGGGCGGTCTCCGGGTTCCCGCGGTGCAGGGCGAGGTGTCCGAGGTTCGCTGCCACGAGGTAGGCACCGTACGCCTGATCGCCGGTTGTCGTCGTCAGGGCCAAGGCGCGCTGGTAGTACTCCAGGGCCCGGTCGGGGTTGCCGATGTCGACGGCCTGGTACCCGGCAAGCTCGCAGAACCCGACTGTGAGCTGGGCACGTTGACGCGCGACCTGTTCATTGACAGCAGGCCGGCGCAGCAGGCCTTCGAGTTCGGTGTCGATATAGGAGCTGACCTGCCGCCAGTGCTGACGGGCTCCGTGGGTGTGGTCGAGCTGGCGGAACATGCCGAGCATGCCCTCCGCGACAATGACGTCTTCTTCCGTGACCCACAGCGACAGGGCGGGAGGTGGAGTGTTCGAGTTGACGGATGCCCAGTCGCTGATCAAGGCGTCCATCGTGGCGAGCCGCGGTCCGACATCGCCAAGCTCGGAAGCGGCTCCTTGCCAGGTGATACCTGGTCCCGGCTGTGAAGGCGCTGCCGCCGCGGACTCGCCGCGCTCCGCCTCTGCACCCGATCGGGGAGCGCAATCCGCATCCGGGTTCCCGAAGACGGCGGAGCGCAACTCGTCCTGGGAGACCTTCAGGCGTTTGGCGAGCTTCGGCATCTGCCACGGGTGCGGCGTTGCCTTTCCGTTCTCCCACCGATGGATTGTCGTCCGGTCCACATCCATCGCCGTCGCCAACTGTTCCTGGGTGTAGCCGGCGGCCCTGCGCAACACGGCGAGCCGTCCCCATCGCGTCATTGCGCTCCCTCAGAGAATTTTGGCCGCTGACTTCGCAGGTCATGGGCAGATTTTCAACATCAACGCCGCACGATGCAACAAGTCTGCACTGTCACAAGGGCTTTTGCTGGTGGTTCCGTATGACCCACCCGAATTCGGCAGCGCCGGTCGGCCCCGCCCATCGCACAGGCTCCGGCGACTCGACGGTTGCCCAACCCTCCCGCCCGTGTTTCGGGCGCAATCGGCATCGCCTCCAGAAAGGACACCGGCCGTGGACACAGCCTTCGCCCTTGATCCAGGTCGGTTCGTCCAGCACCCTGCTGGCCACGACGGTGAACTTCGTGGGGCTGTGGAGGAGTTGCAGCAGGGGCGCTGGATGGCTGCCCGCGCGGTGCTGGCGAGTTCGTGGGGCAACTGGCCGGTGTGGACGACTCGCACGCAGGTTCTTGCCGCTGTCGCGTCGCGTACGGATGTCCTCGACCACTGGCGCGCCGAGGCCGCGGGCAGCGTCGGGCTGGTGAGTCTCCTGGCGCGGGCGGCCGTGGAGCGGGCTCTCATGGCGAGTGCCCGGCCGACGGATCCCCGGACGGTTGCCCAGCTGGAGCACTCCGCCCGGGAGCTGTGCTGGGACGCTGCGGCCACGCTCGCCGAGGACCCGGTGCCGTGGATCTGCCTGCTCGCGCTGGCGCAGTTGGATCTCGGCCAGTCCCGTCCCGAGCACCGGGTTCCGGCGCCCGACCTTATGCTTCCGCCCGGGCCGTGGGGGCTTCTCGCCCAGGCCCGACGGGCGGACCCCTGGAACCGGGAGGCGTTCCACCGGATGCTCCGCGTCTGGCTCGCCCGCGGTAGCACCGGCACGGCGACCGAGTTCCTGGCGGCGTTCCTGCCCGGCGCGCCAGCGGGTTCGCCCGTGCACGCCC
Organism: Kitasatospora sp. NPDC053057; assembly: GCF_044546945.1. NCBI lineage: Bacteria > Bacillati > Actinomycetota > Actinomycetes > Kitasatosporales > Streptomycetaceae > Kitasatospora > Kitasatospora sp. NPDC053057. The sequence continues at coordinate 48,043 of NZ_JBITZP010000042.1, forward strand.
TTCCGCTGTACGTGTTCGTCGATCGGTATCGCCGGGCGGCGCGTACGGACGCGGCCCAGTTGCAGTGGACGAGCGACGAGCGGGTCCGCGCCGCGGTGCTTCGGGCGTACGAGAACTGGCGGGCGGCGCCGGGCGAGCAGGGTCGGTGGCCGGTGGTGGATGAGAGCCATCTGGCGCACGCGCTCTGGGCGGCCCGTCGTCCCGTCGATGCTGCCGAGGTGTTCGCGGTGATGTCGCCGTTCGTGTCGTCCCAGCCGTGGGTGAGCGTCGGCGATCGGCCGGACGACCTCTTCCGGCAGGCCCTCGCCCAGTCGTGCGCCGCCGGCCGCTGACCTCTTCTCCCGCCCCGGTGAGCGAACCGGGACCCGACACCACCGACCTTCCTCGGAGGCTTCCTCATGCCGCGTTCTGAGCCCATTCCCCTTCCCCACGAGGATGACGACCATCTGCAGCTACTCGGGATCAAGCCCGAACTGGTGCGCAGGATGAGCCTGTTCGGCAACTTCGCCGTCAGCTTCTCGGTCATCTCGGTCCTTAGCGGCTGCATGACGTTGTTCGGATTCGGCCTGCTCAGTGGCGGCCCCGTCGTGATGATGTGGGGCTGGCTGGGTGTGGGCCTGGCCGTGCTGCTGGTCGGCATGGCACTGGCCGAGGTCACCTCCGCTTACCCGACCAGCGGCGGCCTCTACTACATGGCCCGGCAGCTGGGCGGCCCGCGCTGGGGGTGGACGACGGGCTGGCTGAACCTTCTCGGCCTGCTGGGCGGGATCGCCGGGATCGACTACGGCGCCGCCTCGTTCATCGCGGCGTTCGCCGACCTGCAGTGGGGAGTGGAGGCAACCCCCGGCCTGATCCTCACGATCTTCGCCGGTGTCCTGGTGCTGCACGCCCTGCTGAACGTCTTCGCCGTTCGGGCGGTCAGCCTTTTCAACAGCATCTCGGTCTGGTGGCACATCGGCGGCGTGCTGGTGATCGTCGGCGTGCTCGCGGTCGTCCCCTCCCACCACCAGTCCCCCTCCTGGGTGTTCGGGCACTTCGCCAACGGCACCGGCTGGTCGAACCCGATCTACGTGTCGGCGGTCGGCCTGTTGCTGGCGGGCTATACCTTCTGCGGCTACGACGCGAGCGCCCACTTGAGCGAGGAGACGACGAACGCGCGGGTCGCCGCACCGCAGGGCATCGTCCGCTCGATCTGGGTCTCCCTGATCGCCGGGTTCGTGCTGCTGGCCGGCCTGCTGTTCGCAGTGCAGGACTACACGGGCACCGCCGCCGCGGACGTGCCGCCCGCGCAGGTCTTCCTCGACGCGCTCGGGACCACCGGGGCGAAGGCCCTGCTGCTGATCGTGATCGGCGCCCAGCTGTTCTGCGGATCCGCCGAGGTCACCGCGTGCTCACGGATGGTCTACGCCTTCTCCCGGGACAACGCACTGCCCGGCTCGGCGACTTGGCGCAGGGTGTCGCCGCGCAGGGTTCCGGTGCCGGCGGTGTGGCTGTCGGTGGCGGTGGCGTTCGTCCTGGCGGTGCCGTCGATGTGGAACGCGGCCGCCTACGGTGCGGTCACCGCCGTCAACGTCATCGGCATGACACCGTCATACATCGTGCCCGTCTACCTGCGGCTGCGGCAGCGGGACCGTTTCGTCCCGGGGCCGTGGAACCTGGGCCGATGGAGCCGGCCGGTCGGGATCGCCGCCGTGGCCTGGGTGGTCGTGCTGACGGTGCTGGTGTGCCTGCCCCAGCGCTACCCGGTGAACGTGGAGACGTTCAACTACGCCCCCGCCACACTGCTGGTGGTCCTGGCGCTGGCGGCGCTGTGGTGGCGGCTGGCCGGCAAGCGGTTCTCCGTGCCGGTCGTCGGGGACCCGCAGCTGGCCGCGGTCGAGGAGCAGATCGTATGAGGCCCGCGATGCGCACCGCCCGCCCCCTCGCGACCGCGTCCACCGACACCACCACGCCGGTCGGCTGGCTGCCCGAGCTGGTGGAGGTCTCCGGCCTGGACACTGTGATGCTGGCCACCGTCGATCCGCAGGGACGGCTCAAGGGCAAGGAGTTCGACGCCGAGGTACTGCTGGCGCGGCTGGCGGCGGGGCAGGTCCGCCCGGAGATGTGCGAGTACGTGATCGGCACGGACCTGGGCATGACGCCTCAGGACAGCGGCACGTTCTCCTGGGAGTCCGGCTTCGGCGACATTACCCTGGTGCCCGATCTCGACCGTGCCCGCATACTCCCGTGGGAGCCGGGTACCGCCATAGTCTTCGCCCACCCAGTCGACGGTGACCGGCCGCATCCGCTGGCCCCGGCCACCGTCCTGGACGAGCAGCTCGATCAACTCCAAGGCCTGGGCTACGAGGTGCGGGTCGGGATCGAGACCGAGTTCATCGTCTACCAAGGCACGGGCGCCGACGCGGCGGCGGCCGGCTGGCGGAAACCGCGTCCGGTGACGTGGGACAACCGCGACTACGCCCTCGACCGGACCACCTCGGTGGCCGGGTTCTCGCGGTCGCTGCGGCAGGCCCTGGCAGGGGCGGGGCTTCCCGTCGAGGCGGTCAAGCTGGAGAGCGCCCCGGGCCAGATCGAGGTCACGTTCCCCTACGGCCCGGCTCGGGAGGCCTGCGAGCAGCACGTGTTGTTCAAGCACGCCGCGCGGGCGCTGGCGGACCGCCACGGCATGGCGGCGACGTTCATGGCGGCCCCGGCGGACGGGGTGGGCTCCGGGATGCACCTGCACCTGTCCCTGTGGGCGGGCGGCGAGCCGATCCTCGCCCGCGCGGAGGACCCGCACGCGCTGTCGGAGCTGGGTGAGCGGGCCGTCGCCGGGCTGTTGGAGGTGTTGCCCGCCACCGCTCCGATGTGGGCGCCGTACGTGAACAGCTACAAGCGCCTCGGGGGCGCGTTCGCACCGTCCAGGATGGCGTGGGGGCGGGACAACCGCTCCTGTGCGGTGCGGGTGGTCGGCCACGGCCGGGGCCTGCACCTGGAGGTGCGCCTGCCCGGCGCGGACGCCAACCCGTACCTCGCACTCGCCGCCGCCGTCGCCGCCGTCCGCCACGGCGTCACCGCGGACCTCAAGCCCGGCGAGCCCGTCACCGGCGACGCCTGCTGGGACGACGACCTGCCCGAGGTACCTCGCCACGCCTGGGACGCCATCGAGGCGTTCGAGACCAGCCCCCTCGCCTGCGCGCTGCTGGGCGAGCACATCGTCGCCCACCTCGTCTCCCTCGCCCGCCTGGACGTCGACCACCACGCTGCCCGCGTCACCGACGTGGAGCTCGCGCGCGGCTTCGCCCAGGCCTGAGCCCCGGGACGGCCGCGGAGCCATACCCCCGAGCCCGCGGCCGTCCCGGTTCCACCCCACCCCCCGCTTCTGACCATGCCGGAGACCCCTCATGGACACCACCGTCCACCCCCCGAAGAAGAGCGCGAAGCCCACCCCCACCGGGCCCAGCCTGCTGGCCAAGACCCACCTGGTCGGCGCCACCGAGTCCGGCATGGAGGGCCTGGCCCTGTGGCTGGCCTCCCGCGGCCTGGACGTCACCGGCAGCATCGACCCCGCGCACCAGGACAGCCCCGCCGCCGCCCGGCTGCGTGCGGCCGGCGTGGAGCTCACGGTCGGCTCCGACGCCGGGCACGTCCGCAACGACCGAACGGCTGTGGTGTGGTCCGGGGTGGTCGTCGCCCCGCTCCCCGAACTCGACCGAGCCCAGGCCATGGGACTGCCGGTACTCGCCCGCGCGCACGCGCTCGCCGTGCTCTGCGAGGGCTTCGGCCATCCGCTGGTCGCCGTCGGCGGCAGCCACGGCACCACGACCGCGGCAGCCGTTCTGGCCGCGGCCCTGGCCGACGGCCGAACCGGCTGGATCCTCAACGCCCCCGGCATCGGCGGCGCGCCCGGTCAGGGCGGCGGCCGACGACTCGTCGTGGACCTGTGCCCGGACGCCGGCACGCACGAGGCCGCACCCCCCGGCTCCTGGAACTACCGCCCGCACGGCCCGAACCTCTACCGGCGGCCGTCTCCGTCGGTGGCGTTGATCACCGCCGTCGCAGCGAACGCCCCGCACTTCGCGGACAACATCGAAGCCCTGGACGCCGCCACCAGCCTCGCCCGCTCGGCTGGCACAGTGGTCCTGCCGACCTGGGAAACCGGCGCCAGGATCGTGCACGAGAGGCTCACCGACCGCCCCGGCCCCACCGTGGTCACCGTCGGCCTCGACGAGAGCGCCGACGTCTGGGTTCTCAAGCCCCGCTGGCTCGGCACCGGTTACCTCCTCACCCTGCGCCATCAGGGCGAGCAGCACCAGCTCGTCGTACCGATCACCGGCGACCACCACGCCCTGGCGGCCTGCGCCGCCATCGCCACCGCCCTCGTCGCGGGCGAGAACGCGAAGGCCATCGCCGAACGCCTCGCCCGTTTCGAAGGGGTGGAGCGCTCCCTGACCGACCTCGGGTCCACTCGGGCGCAGATCACCGTCCGCGACTCCCGCGCCCGGCATCCCCAAGAGGTCAGGGCGGACGTCGAGGCCGCCCGGCTCCTGACCGAAGGCTCGGTCATCGCGGTGCTGGAGCCGGACGGCATCGCCCGCACCAGCGCCCACGCCGCCGAGCTCGGCGCCGCGCTCGCCAAGGCCGACCACGCCGTACTGCTGCCGGCCGCCACCCCGCTGACCACGCTGAACGTCCCCGACCCGCTCGACGCCGTCGCGACCGCCGCCACCACGGCCCTGAGCGCCGACCGAGTCCACCGGGCCCGGTCGGGCCCGTGCGAGCCCGGCGTCGAGCAGCTCATCACCCAGCTCGCCGAGCCCGGCGACCTGGTGCTCGTCATCGGCACCGGCGAAGCCACCCGCTTCGGCCCCCGGCTGCTAAAGCGCCTCGCACGAACCGGTTCCCCCACCACTGACCGACCGTAAACCGCCCGCCGACCATCGGAGTTGCTGCTGCCATGGCCACCACCCTGCTCGCCCACAACCTGCCCGAGCGCGACACCCGGCTCCTCGTCCACATCGCCGCCGAGTCCCAGACCCGTACGATCGCCGCCGACCCCGCACTCACCCTGGCCCCTTCCGAGGTCGACGCCGCCGTCCGCGCGCTGTTCACGGCCACCAGCACGCGCACCGTGCTGCAACTCGTCGCCTGGGGCGCCGCACACGGCATCGTCACCGGCACCACCGAGCCCTGCACCGCGCTCACCACCGCACTTCAGCTCCCTCGGCGCCTCCAGCGGGTCCTCGCGGGCTGGGTCGGCGGGCGCACCACCCCAGAGCTGGCGGTCGACTTCGGCGTCTCGACCGGCACGATGCGCGGGTACGGCCGGGACCTGCGCGCCTGGCTTGGGGTCCGCAACCAGGTGCAGGCGAGCATCGCCGGCGTCCTGGCCGGCCTGGTCCTGCTCAGCGACATCGACCCCACATGGCCCGCCGAGCCACTCGACCGTGCCACCACACCCTGCGGCCGAGCGGCGTGAACACCCATCGCACCAGCGGCCGGGCCGCCGTCGGGCTGGTCTGCTTCCTGCCGGGAGTCCAGGTCGGGGCCGCCAGCGTCTACCTCCTCCAGCACCGCACCAAGCTCGCGCAGCCGCTCTATCTGGCCATCTTCGTCCTCGTCGCCTTCGGCACCCTGGCCGTCGCCGACCGCTTCATCGCCTCACGCTCTGCGCCCAAGCGCCGGTCCGGCTCCTCCCCTCAGAAGCCGTACCCGCCGGCCAGCTGAGCATCGCACCACCCATGGCGGCCGTTCGGGCCCGGGCCGCACCCCTTCGACCCCAGAGAACAGATGATCACCTTACGACCACCCGCCGACGGACTGGCGGCCCACGACCTGGACCGCCACCTGATCAACCGCGCGGGCGTCCTCGTCGACGCCAACGCGCTCGCCGAGCTGCCCATCACCCGCCTGTCGGGGGCCGCGCCGATGCTTCTGGCTGCGGGCGCCCCCGTGCCAGCCGCCGTCCCCGCACCGCTGCTGCGGCTGCTGATGCGCGCTGGCTCCACGGCTGTGCCCTGCGCCCTGGTCGCCGAGCGGCTTGGCTGCTCCTCCAGCTCCGCCGCCAACGTGATGTCGAGGCTGATGCACCGCCGAGGCCTCAGCGACCGCACCCGCGCCATCGCCGACCTCATTAACTCCCAGGTGCTCGACACCATCGAGCTGCGCGCGGCCCTGCCCGACAGACTCCCAGAACTCGCCCCGTGCGACCACCAGGTGCTTTCCCTGCTCGCCACCCACGAAGTGCGCGCCGTCGCGCGGATGACCCGCATCAACCAGGACACCATCGGCAGGGTCATCACCCGAGCCACCACCGCCATCGGGGCCCGCAACCGCACCCACGCCGTCGCCATGACCCTGCTGCTCGGCCAGCCCGGCCCGGCCACCGTCTCCGGCGGTGCGCGGTGAGGCTGGTCGAGTACCCGGAGCACTACACCCCCGACGGCGCCCCGTCGCTCTACCTGGCCGGTTCGGGCGCGGGCCGTCCCGGCTGGCAGACCCACGCCGTCGCCCTCCTGGCCGCGGCCGGCTTCACCGGAACCGTCCTCAACCCCCAGCCCCTCACCCACCCCGGCTCCGGAACGGGAACACCGGCCAGCTGGCAGGAGCACAACCTGCGGCGCATCGGCGTCGTCCTCCTGTGGTGCCCACACGGCGCGCAGCAGGTGCTCGATGTCCGGCAGCGGCTCCTCCACCGCTCGCGCACCGGACTGGTCGTCGGCTGCGACGGGGAGGATCGCGTCCAGCGCTTCGTCCGCGCCGAAGCGCTCGGCACCATGCCCCGGTTGGCCGTCGCCACCGATCTCGCCGCCGCCGTGCGCGCTTCTCTCGACCACCTCAGTTCCCCGGCCAACGCCCGGCGCTGAACGCCGCCACCGCTGTCAGGAACACCATGCCCACGCTCTCTGCCCCACACCGCTACCGGCTCTCGTCGAGGGGCCAACGGCCTCATCGGCAACACTGCCGCCGGAGCCCTCGTCCCGCGTCGACGGCACCGTCAGCTGGCTGTGCCTGCCCCGGTTCGACTCCCCGGCCGTCTTCGCCGCCCTGCTCGGCACCGTGGAACACGGCTTCTGGCGCATCGGCCCCGCCGCCGACGGGTTCCCCTGGCAGCTGACGGGCGCCGCTCCTCGGAAGCACCTGCAACACCGAGCGCCTCCAGAACCGGATCACCGCCCTGCCGGAGGCGTGACCGCCCGCCTCCCGCAGAGCACGGCCCGATTGTCAGCGCCCCGTGGCACACTGCCCTGTTCGGCCCGCAACCGCTCTACCAATATGACGAGTTGGAGCCGTTCACCGGATCGTGTGGCATCTGTTGCAACACGCCGACGCGGCCGCGTCGGGCCGCCTACGGTGGGACACCCGCCCATGCACTCACGTACGACGAACGATCACCAGTTTGATCGCAGCTTCGCCATGCCCTGAACCGGCCGCACGCCCCGCGCCGGTTCCTTCCCGCCCGAGAAGGAGACGCCCCGTGCCGCACACACTGGTTGTCGGAGTCCACCTGATCCTGATCGAGAACGGCCGGGTGCTACTCGGACAGCGCGCCAACACCACGTTCGCCTCCCACCACTGGCACGCTCCGGCCGGCCACCTCGAAGCGGGAGAGTCCGTCCTGGCCGGCATGGCTCGCGAGGCCGACGAGGAACTCGGCATCACCATCCAGGAGGAGGACCTCGACCTGGTGCACACCTTGCACCACCTCGACGCCGACGACGGTGCCGGACGCCTCCAGCTGTTCTTCACCCCGCGCGCGTACACCGGCAAGATCACCAACCGTGAACCGGACAAATGCGCCGCCCTCCGCTTCTGGCCGCTGGACGGGCTTCCGGAGCCGATCGTCGGCTACACCGCCGACGCGCTCGCGCAGATCACCGCCGGCCGCCCGCTGTCCGTCGTCGGATGGCCGGCATGAGCACCACGAGCCACCCGAGGCTCCCGGCCGCCGGGGCGCCCGTGGGGAGCGCGGAGACCCGGCTCGTGGTCGTCCGGGGAAACTCGGCGTCGGGCAAGTCGTCGGTGGCGGCGGGCGTCCGGGACCGGTTCGGCCGGGGCCTGGCCGTGGTCGCCCAGGACAATCTCCGCCAGATCGTGCTGCGCGAGCGGGACCGGCCGGGCGGCGCGAACATCGGCCTGATCGACACGGTGGCCCGGTACGCATTGGGCGCCGGCTACCACGTCGTCATCGAGGGCATCCTGTACACCGATCACTACGGCGAGATGCTCCAACGCCTGGTGGACGACCACCGCGGCGTCACCCACTGCTACTACCTCGACATCCCGATCGACGAGACGCTGGTCCGCCACGCCTCGAAAACCGATCCCGAGTACCTGGCGGCGGCCGTCACCGAACGGGAACTGCGCGACTGGTACCACGAGCACGACGTTCTTCCCAGCGGAATCGAGACCGTCATCGGCAGCGACAGCACCCTCCGCGACACGGTCGACCGCATCATGCGCGACACCGCGCTCTCGGAGTTGCCCGCGCGCGACAACTAGAAGCAGCTGCTCAACCGTCTTGCCCGCTCGACGTGTTGAAAGGAGAACCGGAGTGTCCGTACCCGATCCGCGTGTTCGCCCTGCCACGCCGCAGGACGCCGACGAGTTGCTTCGGCTGCGCGTTGCCGTGCTGACCGGCGAACCGGTCACCGACCAGTGGCGAACGACCTTCCGCGACGACATGCTCGAGCGCCTGGGCAACGATCCCAACCTGCTCGCCTACGTCGCCGACGGCCCCGGCGGCAGCCTCGCCGCCTGTGCGGTCGGCATCGTCTACCGCGGCTACTGCGGCCCCACGTACCCGACCGGGCAGTGGGCCAGGATCCACACGGTCGTCACGGACCCCGGCCACCGTCGCCAGGGGCTCGCCCGCGCGGTCACCAGCGCCCTGGTCGCCGCGATCAAGAAACGCGGCTGTTCCATCGAACTGCGCGCCACCGACGCCGGCGCCCCGCTCTACCGCAGCCTCGGCTTCGAGCCCGTTGACGGCTTCATGGCGCTGCACTCCACATCACCGGGACGGACCGGCTAACCTCCGCGACTCCGCCCTCACGCCCTCCCGCTTCAACAAGGAGACCCCGATGCACGAGACGAGCAGGCTGTCGGTCTGCGTCATCGCCCACGACCTGGGCACCGACCAGATCGCCACCGTCCACTACGCCCAGCGCAGTTGGACCCCGGGGCCCGCGTGGACGATCCCCGGCGGGAAGGTCGACCCCGGGGAGGAGATCCCCGACGCTGCCGCCCGGGAACTGCGTGAGGAAGCCGGGCTCATCGCCCGGCCGTCCGACCTGCGCCTGGTGCACACCATCCAGGCCAAGGAGGGCTGGGACGGGCGCGGCGGTTTCATGCTCTTCGTCTTCTCCACCACCGAGTTCACGGGCGATCTGGTCAACGTCGAGCCGGACAAGCACCTGGAGGTGCGCTGGCACCCCGCCGCCGACATCCTGCCCAGCCCGATGTTCCCGACCTCCAAGGCCGCGGTGGAGGCGTACCTCGCCGACGGACCCGCATTCTCCACCCACGGATTCGACCCCGCCTCCGGACAACGGCAGCTCGTCGAGACGTGACCGGCGCCCGTCTGCACCATGCCGGGTGAGTGCGCCCGGCATGGTGCCGGCCGGCTCGTCCCCGCCCGGTCCGCACCGGTCGCCCCACGGTCACGCCGAACCCTGACGGCACTGGCACCCGACCATCGCGTTCCCCCTCTACGAAAGGGAGTATGTGAAGACCTCAACGGACCCGGTGCCGGACAGCGAGCAGCTCCTGTTCGGCGGGCCGATGCGCTACGACTACGGCTGGGCCAAGCACGAGATGGCCAGCGGCAAGGTGACGTTCTGGGCGGTCGCGCGGCAGATGCCGCACTTCCTGCGCCTGGCCGGACGGATGGCGTGGCAGGCCGACCGCGCGGCTCTGCTGACCCTGGTCGGCGCCGAGGTCCTACGTGGCCTGGCCTCTGCCTTCGCGCTGATCGCCACCAACCACGCGCTGGCCGCGCTGCTCGCCCCCGGCCGTGTCGCCGACGTGCTGCGGGCCGCTCTCCCGGCGATCGTGGCGGTCGGGGTGATCGCGGGCCTGTCCTCGGTGCTGTCCGCAGCCTCGGGCTGGGCCGGCGGGCGGCTGGAACCGGCGGTGTTCCGCAGGGCCACCATCGAGTTCCTGGGCATCGTCAGCCGCTCCGAGCTGGAGGCGATCGAGGACCCGGCCTTCCTCGCCGAGGTGGACAGCGCCCGCTGGGGCGCGATGTCCCTGCAGAGCATCATCGGCCAGGCCACCTCCGTCCTCACCGCCACCTTCGGCCTCGTCTCCGCCGCCGGCGTCCTGTCCGTCCTCCACCCCGCCCTGCTGCCCATGCTGCTGCTGATCACCGCCCCGCGCGGCTGGGGCGCCGTCCGTACCGCCCGCCGCCACTACGCCTCGACGCGGGCCTGGCTCCAGCACTCCCGGGCCAGCACCGCGCTGGCGGACATGCTGATCCGCCCGTACTCCGCGGCCGAGCTGCGGGTGCACGCCTGCGGGCCGTTCATCCTCCACCACTACGAACAGATGGCCCGTGCCGCCGAGCAGGAGCAGGCCCGGCTCGCCGGGGCCCGGGCCCGCACCGACCTGCTCTCCGCAGCGCTGGCCGGCGCCGCCACCGTCGGTGCCTTCGCCCTCCTGGGTTCGCTCGTCATGAGCGGTGCGATCCCGCTCGCCGCCGCCGGCACCGCCGTGGTGGCCATCCGCACCGGCTCGGCGAGCATCGGCGGCCTCGTCTCCCAAATCAACCGGCTCTACGAGGAGTCACTGTTCGTCCGCGACCTCGACCAGCTACGCCGCGAGGGCCACCGCCGGGCCATCCCGAGCGGCGGTACACCGCTGCCCGAACGCCCCGAGACGATCACCGTCGAGGACGTCTCCTTCACCTACGACGGCCGCGACACCCCCGCCCTGGACAAGGTCACCCTCACGATCCCCCGCGGCAAGGTCATCGCCCTGGTGGGAGCCAACGGTTCGGGCAAGTCCACCCTGGCCAACATCCTGTGCGGGGTCTACCAGCCACACCAAGGGCGTGTCCGGTGGGACGGCATCGACACCGCGACCGCCGACCGGGATCAGCTCTTCAGCAGCGTCGCCCTGCTCGCACAGAACTTCCAGCGCTGGTCCTTCACCCTGCGCGCCAACCTGCTCCTCGGCCGCCCCGAAGTCACCTGCGACCAGCGGCAGCTGGAGACCGCCGCCGACTACGCCGACCTCCACCCCGTGATCGAAGAGCTACCCCGCAGCTGGGACACCCTCATCGCCAAGGGCTTCGAAGGCGGCGTCGGCCTGTCCGGCGGCCAGTGGCAGAAAGTCGCCCTCGCCCGCACCCACCTGCGCCTCACCACGCCCGACGCCCACGGCCGCCTTCCCGCCCTCGTGGTGGTCGACGAACCGACCTCCGCGATGGACCCGGAAACCGAAGTCGAGGCGTTCGAACAGATCCGCCAACTCACCGCACTCGGCGTCACCGTCATCCTCATCACCCACCGCCTCGGCGCCACCGCCAAGGCCGACCACATCTTCGTCCTCGACCACGGCCACCTCATCGAACAGGGCACCCACACCGAGCTGATGACCCAGAAACCGGCCACCCGCTACCGCGAGTCCTACCTCCTACAAGCCGCCCAGTACGACCTCGGCGACCGCCTCCCCCATCAGACCGCCCCCTCGACCACCAACGCCTGACCCGCTCGTTCCGCAGCCCCCGATCCGAGTTGATCCGACCAGCAGGGAGAAGCCAGTGAATACACCAGCCCCGCCCAAGCCGCAGCCGTCAGCCCCCGCCGCCTCGTGGGACGACCTGTTGGCTCGCGGCACCGAGCACACCCAGCGCGCCTTCCACGAACTCACCGCCGCCACCCGCGACTACGCCGGGCACAGCCCCGACCTGATCTGGGGCAACCTGCAGACTCCTGCGTACGCACAGGAGGTCCTGCGCATGGTCGCCCGCCTACACCAGCTCCCTGACGACTCGCACGCCGGCGCGGCCGAACGCACCGCCCGCGCCCGCTACCTCGGGCAGGACGGCCGGACCTACCACGTACTGCTCGGGGAGCAAGCCCTGTTGACCGGCGTCGGCAGCCCCGAGGTGATGCGCGCCCAGCTGGAACACCTGCTGACTGCCCTCGACACCCCGGGCCTGCAACTGGGGATCATCCCGGCCCGAGCCCGCCTGCACGTATACCCCGGCGATGGCTTCGGCATCCACGATGGCACCCGGGTGGAGGTGGAGGGCTACCGCGGATGCGAGACCATCACCGACCCCAAGCGCGTCGGCCTCTTCCACCGGGCGTTCAGGCTGCTTCAGGAGTCCGCCGTCTACGGGCAGGAGGCCCGCCTCCTGGTCATCGAGGCTCTGCGCGGCTGGTGATGCCTTGCCTGCCTCCCGCCCGCTAGCCCAACCGTGCCGCAGCACTGACATTTGCCCGAATCTGTTCAGATCAGACTGGAGTTCCTCATGCAGACCAACGCCGGCACCGCTCCTCGTACAGCTCTGGTGGGCGGCTTCACCGTCCGTATCGGCGAACTCGCCGGGCCTGGCCGCCCAAGCGAGGACCGGGCAGTCACCAGCAGCGACGCCGTGATCGTCCTGGACGGCGTCTCCACCGTCACCGCCACCCGGCTGCGCGCCCAGCACGGCCGCGCCCTGACAATCGGCAAGGACCGGTGCGCCCTGACCATCGGCTTCTTCGGCACGAGCATCATGGAGCACCTGGAGGGCTACAATGCCCAGCTGGTCCGGTTTACCGACCGTGCGGATGCCCGTATTGCTTCTGAGCTGGGGCGATGCGTCGCGTAGGCGTCCGTGGAGGGCAGCCTAAGGGCGTGCAGATAATCAACACGCCTTTTTGATCTTGCTCTGGTCGCTGATTGCTGTCGGAACGTACTTGGGGATGCGTGTCGGCCCCCGCGTAGGGGCGGGGGCCGGGCGTGTGAGCGGAGTGGACGGTTACGGCTGGCGGCACCAGACCGCGGTCGGGCGGTCCTCGCGCAGCAGGTCGTCCTGGTGGTTGCCGCCGTGGCTGACCATGATGACCCGGTACTTGTCCTGGTGGAACACCCAGTACCAGTGCTGGCCGCCGCTTTGGTCGTCCTTGCCGAGGACGGGGAGGAAGGCGTCGACCCTGGTGACGCCTTCGAGCGAGCGCCACTGGCTGAGCTGGCGGTCGTCCCGCTGAAGCTGGTCAGGGTGCGCGTTGCCGGAGCGGCCAATGGAGATCAGCCGGTAGCGCTGGCCCACCGGGGTGTTGTGGAACATCCAGTACCAGAACGAGCCGTCGCCGGCGGGCCGCATGTCGGGGACAGGCAGGAAGGCGTCCACGTGGGTGACGGGAGTGGTCCCGCCGAACGACCTCCACCTGCTCACCGGCTGGTCGTCGGCCACCAGCTGGCTGGTGTACGGCTCGGAGGCCCCGATCGTGATGTAGCGGTAGACCTGCTTGCCGCCCACGGTGTGGAAGACCCAGTACGCGCTCTTGCCGTTGACCCGCTGCTCGTCGAAGACGGGCAGGATGGTGTCGATCTGGGTGACACCCTTCAGGGCGGGCCAGCTTGAGTACGGCCCCACGTTCTTGACGACGACGCCGGTGCGGTCGTCGACCGTTCCGGTGGTGAGCTGGCGGATCTCGGTGCCGCCGGTGCCGCCGGTGCCGATCAGGCGGATCGTGCCCTGCTGGAACGTCCAGTAGCGGCCCTCCACGTCGGGCAGCGGCAGGACGGCGTCCACCGCCAGGTTCTGCGCCACGACCGGCTTCTTGGTCTCCTCCACGAGCTCACCGGTGAGGCGGTTCTGGGCGAGCCTGCGCAGGGTGGTGATGGAGGGGGTGAAGCAGTACAGCGCGCCACGGGTCTGGACGAACGGTTTGAAGTCCAAGGTGGTGGTCTGCCGCTCACCTGCGGGGGACTTGCCCTCCCAGCTGACCCGGCCGTCGTTCACGGTGGCGAGCTGGCCGCTGACCAGCGGGTCGGGACCGGGCTTGTCCTTGCGGCCGGGCGGGAAGTCGGGGTCGTTGATCCAGTTGGCCTGGATGAACTCGAACTGGCCCACCAGGTCGGCCTGGTAACAGACGAAGAGCAGGCCGCGGCATGCGTCGGGCCCGTTCAGCTTGTCTTCGCTCGTGGGGTCGAAGGGCTGTCCGTAGGGGGCGCCGCGGCGGATGATCCGGCGGGCGTCGATGAATCCTTCAGCGACCGGCCCTTCGGCGTCGAGACCGGCGCGGGGATTGGTCTTGCGCAGGTGGGAGAAGAGCGGGGTGATCAGGCCGTCCGGATCATCCGGGTCGCCCAGGTACTTGAAGTCGTTGTCCGATCCGGCGGCGGCGCCTGCGGGCTGGTCGGGGTGCTTGCACACCGGGGAGCCGTCGCGCCAGCGGCCTACCAGGCGGGCGGCGAACCAGTCCCGTTCGGTGTCCTGCGGTACGGCCTTGAGGTCCTTCAGCCGCCGCAGCTGGACATCGACCTGCGCCCACCAGCCCGGGACGTCCTGCTCCAGGCGGCGCACGACCTGGAAGGAGCCGTTGTGCATCCAGGCGGGGATGGTCTTGACGGCGGCGGTGTCCGGGGCGTGCCCCGGGGTGAGCGGTTTGCCGATGACGAACTCGCCCGCTGGGATGAGGCGGGTGCCGGGGTGTTCCTTGGAGAAGTGGACCGTGCGCGGGGGCTTGTTCTGGTCGGCGCCGTCGGTCTCGGTTCTGTCGGGGTCCGGCTCGTCGAAGCCCTCGACGCCCGGTTCGCTGACCCCGTCCTTGAAGCCGAAGTGCTCCTTGCCCTTCTTGCTGCCTGGCAGGGCCGCGCCCTTCTCTTCGGAGACGAGCGTCGCACCTGCCTGGGTGGCGGCCTGCTTCTGCTCCTCCACGGCCCCGTCGAGACCGCTCTCGGTGTCGGAGGCGATGGTGAGCACCGCGTGGACGGTGGGCTTGCTGGCGCAGCCAAAGACCCAGTGCTTCGGGTCGTTGTCATCGGTGTCGCCGAGGGCGATCGCGCGCCCGGGGTCGCCCGGGCCCTGGATGAACGCCTCGAGCGTGTCACCGGTCTTGGCCTCGGCCTTCAGCAGGTCCGGCTGCCCGGTGAGGAACTGCAGGCCCTGGTAGGTGAAGCTCAGGCCCAGCCAGGTGGCCTTCAGCGCCGCCGGATCGTCGCCGCCGGAGGTCTTGCGGGCTTGGCTGAAGTCCGCGTTGAAGTCGGCCACCTGCTGGGTGGTGGCGATCTTCGGGGCGATCTTCTCCAGCCAGCTCCTGGCCGCCAGGGCGTCACTGAACTGGAGGAGCAGCAGGGTCATGTGGTCTTTTTTGAAGCCGGCGATGATGTCGCCCTGGATATCGGTGTCTTGACGCAGGATCAGGTCAGCTGCCATCGGGTGGTCCGTTCGTCGTCTCGGCTGCGCGGGGCGGACCCGGGTGGCAATCGCACGGCCGTCGGCCGCGGGTCCGGCCACCCGGGCGGCGAGGGGTGGGCTCAGGAGTTCGGGCTCAGCTGGATCCACTTGGCGACGCTGGGCACACCGGCGTCGTTGAGCAGGAAGAGCATGTACCAGCCGGGAGGGGCGTCCTGGGCGGAAGCCGGGGTCTGGAACACGAGCTGGCTGCCCGCGCGGCTGACGAGCTTGAGGTCCAGGCGGCGCTGGCTGGTGTCCACCGAGTGCGTGGAGGTGATGGGTGCGAGCAGGACGGCGCGGGCGGCCTGGGTCGGCGTGCTGGTGTTGATCCGGAACGTGGTGTTGTAGCCCACCGGGTCGGTCGGCGCGGTCCGGATGTCCGGGCGGCCGCCGGGCTGGTGCAGGTACGGCGGCTCGTAGATCTCGATGGTGCCGTTGTTGCCGGCCTTGATGTCCGGGTTGTTGGCGATCTGCTGGAGCTCGTCACCGGTGACCATGATCCGGCCGTCCGGCAGGATCACCGCGTTGGAGTGGTAGCCGCGCGGCAGCCTCTGCTTCGGGCCGAGGGTCCAGTTGCCGTCGGCGTCCCGCAGTTCGACCTGGCGGAACCTGTCGTCGGGAACGTTCGGGTTGTAGTCGCCGAGGCCGTAGTCGCGGATGCCGACGGCCCCGTTGACGGTGAACAGGTTTCCGTTGGGAAAGATGAGCGTGTCGTCCTGGGCCCGGCCGAGGTTCCTCGGCTTCTCCTTGGTCCACTGGCCGCCCGAGAACTTGAAGGTGTTGGGGTCCTTGTGGTTGCCGCCGAGGACGAGCACCGAGTCCGGGCCGTCGGTGCCGTTGGGCAGGGCGACGGCCGAGCCGTACAGGCGGGGGAAGCCGTCGGGGCGGTTGGGCAGTGAGTCGCGGGTCTCGTTCGCCGGGTCGAAGACGAACTGCTGGTCGGAACTGCGGCCGAACCCGTAGATCTTGCCGTCCCTGAGCGAGAACAGGTGCGGGTAGTCCATCCGGTACGGGGCGTCCGCCTTCCACTGGTCCAGCGCGACGTTGTCGGGCGCCTTCGACTTGTCCAAGGAGACGTCGGTGCCCTTGGCCGGGAAGCGTTCGATGACCGGGGTCGGGGTGCCGAAGCCGAGTTCGGACTGGCCGGACATGATGGTCTGCCGGCCGTCGGCCCCCGTGACCACGCTCGGGTACCAGCGGCCGACCGACATGTCCTGCTGCTGGTGCCAGGTCTCGGTCCACGGGTCGAAGACCAGGGCGAGCTTGGCGCCGGTGCCGCCGTTGCCGCCGAGGTTGCCGCCGAAGACGCCGACCATGCCGTTGGGCAGGTAGGAGTGGCCGGCGCAGAAGAACGGCGCGGGTCGCGGCTCGTCCAGGCCGTCCGGCATGTTGACGACCGGCGGCGGGACGGCCTTGAAATCGCCCGGGTCCGTATCGTTCGCGGGCGGCGTCCAGAGGTAGGCGCGGCCGGCGTTCTGCTTGCCGATGACGTCGGTGGGCGCGGTCTCCTTCTGCGGGTTGTCCTCGACGGACTCGAAGGAGAACATCAGCACCTTGCCGGTGGGCAGCAGCGCGATGTGGTCCGCGAACTCGGGAGAGGGAATGTACTGCTTGAACTGCCCGAACTGCGCGGGGTCGAAGCTGCTGTTGAACTCCGCCTGCGTCCTGGTCAGCATGTTGAACCGGTTGGTGCGGGTGGTCTGCGGATAGCCGGTCTGGACGGCCCGAAGACCGATCCGGTCCCGGGCCATCGCCTCGGCGGCCGGACGCCCGAACGCGGCCACTTCTGCGGCCCGGACCTCGGCCCGCACCTGCTCGTCGGTGATACGCAGCCCGCGGTTCCCGGCGAAGAGGCCGGACGCTGCGGAGGCGGCCGGAGCGGGGGAGGTCAGGACCGTGGTGGTCGACAGGGCGACGGTGACGGCACTGATCGCCAGCACCGCCCTCAGTCTTCTGCGTGACGTTCTGCGTGGCATGGAATTCCTCACGATATGTCGATCAGAGCTGCGGGCAGCCCCACGGGCGACAGCGATGCGCGGCCAGTAGAGCACGCTCAGTAGTTGTTCGTGCGCAGACACCCAGGCAATCTCGCGATCGAGCGTCGACACGCCGTCACCATGCGTGTCGCCCCGACGGGTCATCGCCACCGTGCTGGAATGTGCACGAACCCCGTCCCCGGCCCCCAGGAGCGCCACGTGCCCAGCAAGACCAGGATCGCCATGGCTGTCGCCGCGGGAGTCATCGCTCTCGCCACCACGAGCGGCAGCGCGGCGGCGACCCCGAGCCCCCTCGCGCCGCAATCGGTGGCCGGTCCCACCATCCAGGGCGGCGCCGACGGCAAGCCGCACGAGCTGCTCTGCCCGCCCGACGAGAGCGTCTACGGCGGCGGATTCACCGTAACCCCCGGAGAGAACCGGAGACTTGACCGGCATCCGACCGATGTGCTGGAGAGCCGCCCCAACGACGACGCCACCGGCTGGATCGTCGCCGTCCGCAAGGACGACTGCCCGCCGGAGGGAATGAAGGGCGATCCCAGGCCCGCGAACCTCACCATCCGCATCGTGTGCACCGACGGCGAGAACAACACCAGCCTCGGCGGCTGACACTCCCCGCAGAGCCCGGTCCACCGCGACGAGCCGGCTCGTTCCGACCGGGCGCCATCGGATCCGGTCGTGACCCGGCGGCCGGGCCATTGCCTTCGTGCGTGTCCGGCAGCTGAGCGTCCTTTCGCTTCGTGGACGCTGTAGCACAGGGATTCCGGGTGCGGCCTGCACGGACAGGCCCCTGCCGGGGCGCGGGAAGGCGTCGGCGACGGCGCGTTCGGCAACACCTGCGCCAACCAGGGCGAATCCCGGACGTCCCCCGGTGATCTCCTTGTTGCGAAGCTCGGACGGCTTGGCGAGCGCGGCGTCCGCGATGTCAAGGGCCAGCTGGACCACCCCGGACGACTGGTGGTACACCGCGCTCCTGCCGACCGGACGGCGCCTGGTGCGTATTCACCGCCGCCGACCTCGCCCCTCCCCCGCTTCACGACCGCGCGGCGCTGCCGCAACCGCTCCGGCAGACCCGGTACGTCGCGGCCCGGACCGACGTCCACCCCGTGCCCACCGACGCCACGCCCCGGCGGGCACCCGCACACTCCTCCCACCTCGACACCGCCACCGGTGACGGCAGGCGGTCCCCCTTGGCCGCGCGAACGTCTCTCCCGTTTAGGTCACTGCCGCCGACCACCGTCTCCAGCAGCGGACCCACCCAGCCATAGCGCAGCGTCAGGAGCGCATCCCCATGACCGATTCCTCGGCCCTCCGGCACGAAGCCACGGTGAGGACCATCGCCTTCGTCCAGTACCCGGGCCTCACCCCGCTCGACATCGTCGGCCCACTGCAGGTCTTCAGCATGCTGTCCCATCTCGTCCCCGGTTACGACACGGTCGTGGTCGGCGAGCGGATCGAACCTATGGCAACCGACACCCCGCTGTCCCTGGTTCCCAGCCACACTTTCGAGACCATGCCCGATCCGTACGCGCTCATCGTGCCCGGTGGCGCGGTTCCCACCCTCGCCGCAATGGCCGACGAGAAGCTTCTGGACAGGCTGCGTACCGCGGCCGTACGGTCCGAGATCGTCGGTTCCGTGTGCACCGGTTCGCTGCTGCTCGCCGCCGCCGGTCTCCTGGAGGGACGCCGGGCCAACTCGCACTGGATGTACCGCAGCCTGCTGGCCAGGTTCGGGGCGATCCCGGTGGCCGAGCGCTGGGTCCAGGACGGGAACGTCATCACCGCCGCCGGGGTGTCGGCCGGCATCGACATGGCACTCCACCTGGTCGGCGAGCTCGCCGGCCAGGACATCGCGCGCAAGGTCCAGCTGTTCATCGAGTACGACCCCAAGCCCCCGTTCGGCCCGATCGACTGGGAGGCCGCCGACCCCGGCCAGTACACCTCCCGTCGCCGGGAGAGTCTTCAGCAGGCCCTCGCCAACTATCCCGCACTCCTGGAGCGCCTGACCTCCTGACCGCATGACCGGCAGTCAGGCGTCAACGGAGCAGCGCGGCGGCCTGGGCCGACCGGGAGTCACCAGCGGCCTGGACTACATCGAGAAGTTCAGCTGGATCAACTACGAGTACGAGTACGGCTTGGTCTTCGTGACGTGCGCGCCGGGACGCAAGATGCTGGCCGACTTCACGCACCTGCAAGGCATGCAGATGGACGCGGCGGACTCGAAGGACCTCGTCAAGAGGTGGGTCGGGGAGCTGGGGCCGAAGCGCATGGCCGACTACGAGATCGAGGACTGGCCGAACTTCAACGAGTTCTTCATCCGGAAGGTCAAGAAGGACAGACGGCCGATTGGCGGTGTGGGCGACGACAGCGTTGTGGTCGCCCCGGCCGACTGCGTCATCAACACAATCGTCGATGAGCTGACCGAGCAGACACCGATCCCGGTCAAGACGGTGAACCGCTCCGGGTTTGACCGAGACTTCCATATTTGGAAGATTTGAACCCGTTATGCGAAAGCCATACCCGAAGGACGTCCGGGACCGCGCCA
>NZ_JBITZP010000043.1:0-65562 GCF_044546945.1 Kitasatospora sp. NPDC053057
CAGCGCCGATGGTACTGCAGGGGGGACCCTGTGGGAGAGTAGGACGCCGCCGAACAATCATTCAGAAGAACCCCCATCCGGATTCCGGATGGGGGCTCTTCGCGTTTTCACCAGGAAACCCCGAGAAGGATGGCCCCGTCCCGCCCGGCGAGGACGGCCCGGGCGGGACGGAGCCGCGTGGGGGCGGGTGGGGTCAGTGGCCTCCGTGGATCAGGTGGAGGGAGAAGTCCTCGTCGGTGGAGACGGGCGCGGTCTTGACGTGGGTCACGCCCGTGGCCTCGTCGAAGTACCAGCCTGAGGCGGCGGAGTCGAGCGCGGCGGCCGAGTCCAGTCGGGGCAGCGGGCCGCCCTGGGTGACGACCCGTCGCGGGGCGGACTGGCCGTGCACGGTGAAGCGGTACGACCGGGAGTCCGGCTTGCCGGTGTAACTCCCCTCACTGGCACCGACCTTGACCGTGGTGACCGGCCCGTTCGCGCGGACCTCCACCTGCTGGGTGGCCGAGGAGCCCGCCGCGTACTGCCGGGTGACGCCGTCGTCCTCGTAGAGGGTGTAGGAGGAGTCGCCCTGGGGGTAGAGGTCGTAGTCGAGTTCGCCGCGGTCGCGGTTCTCCCAGGACAGCGTGCCCTGGGGCCACATCGGGACGATCGCGCCGCCCTTGACGAACAGCGGCAGGGTGTCGAGCGGGGCGGAGTAGCCGTTGATCGTGGTGGGGCCCTGGTAGGTGCGTCCGGTCCAGTAGTCCGTCCAGGTGCCCTCGGGCAGGTAGATGCCGTCGCGCACCGAGGTGTCGGAGTAGACGGGGGCGACCAGGAAGTCCGGCCCGGCCAGGAACTCGTACTTGGCGTTCGGCCCGAGGGCCGCCGGGTCGTCCGGGTACTCCAGGGCGAGCGGGCGCACCGCGCCGATGCCCGTGCGGGTGGCCTCGGCGGACAGGGTGTACATGTACGGCAGCAGCCGCTCCTTGAGCTGCAGGTACTTGCGGTTGATCGAGGTGTAGGGCTCGCCGTCCAGCCAGGGCTGCTGGTCGCGCTGCTGCTTGCCGGACATGTCCCTGGCCCAGCCGTCCATGGTCATGATGGTCGGCAGGAAGGCCTTCCACTGCAGGTCGCGGGTGTACATCTTGGGGTCGCGGCGGAAGATCGAGCCGACGTCGCCGGTGTCGTAGGCGATGCCGGACATGGTGGCGCCGGCGTAGGTGGGGATCTGCCAGCGGATGTAGTCCCAGGACAGGCTCTGGTCGCCGCTCCAGAGCACGCCGCAGCGCTGGGCGCCGGCCCAGGAGACCGGCAGCCAGACGAAGCCGCGGGCGTCGCTGTTGTCCTCGATGCCGGCCTTCGCCTGGTCGCAGGCGTTGAGTGCGAAGCCGTAGCCGTTGCCGACCCAGGCGACGTCGAGCTTGCGAACCCTGACCCCGGCCTTGACCTCCTCGGCCTGGTTGGGCAGGCCGTTCTGGGTCCAGAGGCCGAGCTGGGCGTGGTCCTTGCGCAGGCCCTCACCGGTCTGCGGGAGGTTCTCGTAGCCGCAGCCGTAGCCGTCGTTGACCAGCATCCAGCCGAGCGGCATCTGGTTCTGCCCGTAGCCGTCGGCGACCTTGAGCGCGTCGGTGGTGTGGCGTTCGCCGCGGTTGGCGTTGTGCAGGTAGCAGTCGGAGTCACCGGGCTCCAGGCCGTAGACCGGCGGCATGAAGGGCTTGCCGACCAGCGCGGTGTACTCGCCGATCACGGACTTGACGTCGCCGGTGAAGTAGTAGGCGTCCAGGCGGCGTTCCTGCTGTCCGGTGCGCACCGGGGAGCCGAAGTCGTAGATGCCCGGGGCGAAGGTGTTGCGGAAGACGCCGTAGCCGGCGCTGGAGACGTAGAACGGCTGGGAGTTGTTGTAGCCGCCCTCGTTCCAGTTGGTGTTGTTGGCGACGTGGACGGTCTGGTCGCGGTGGGAGAAGCTGCCGTTCTGCTCGCCGCCGCCGAAGAACTGCTCGTCGGCGCCGCGGACCAGGCTCTGCCGCAGGCCGCTGGTGGACCAGCGCAGCGGGGCGTCCTCCTGCCAGATGGCGGTGCGGTCGTCCGCCTGGTAGAGGCCGAACCGCAGGGGGTGCTTGTAGACCCGCAGCACCAGGTGGCCGGAGCGGACGCCGTAGTAGTCGCCGGCGTCGAAGGTGGAGGTGTGGGGCTGGAGTTCGGGCTGTTGCCGGATGATGCTGCTGCCCGCCGGGTCGGCGATGACGCCGTCCGGGGCGGCGCGCAGGCGCAGTTGGTCGTCGGCGAGGAAGTCGACCTTGGCCTTGAGGGTGCCCGCGGCGATGTCGTAGCTGCCGCCGCCGCCGCTGAAGGAGGTGAGGTCGCCCGCGTCGGTGGTCTGGGGGAGGTAGGCGCGGCCGGTGAAGGAGCCGCCGTGCACGTCGTACGGGACAACCAGGACGTGGTACGTGCCGGAGGCCTTCGGGATCACGGTGGCCTCGGGGTCGGCGGTGCCGGCGCTCTCGGCGACCTCCTTGCCGTTGGCGTCGTAGACGTAGAGGTCGAAGTCGTCGGTGGGGTTCTGCCATTGGATCGAGATCGGGACGCCGCCCTCCGGGTTGTCGTCCCAGTAGCCGTTCGGGACGTTCACCGTGAGGTCGAAGCGGGCGCAGACCGTGCCGTCCGGGTCCTGGGCGGCGGCGGGGCAGGAGGTGGGGCCGCCGAGGGTGCCCTTGGCGTAGACGGGGCTCTGCCAGCTGACGTTCTGGTGGCTGCCGTCCAGGACGGCGGAGGCGGGGGTGGCGGCGCGGGCCGGCAGGGCGGGGCCGGCCAGGGCGGCGAGGCTGGTCAGGGCTGCAGCGAGGGCGGCCCTTCGGAGGTGGGGTCGGAGCAGGCGCACGGGGGTTCTCCTGTCGACTCGCGGGGTGAGTGGCTCAACCTGTCTACAGGCGCGGTCATTTGACCGATCCGGCGGTCAGTCCGGAGACGACGTGCCGCTCGATCAGGGCGAACAGCACCACCACCGGCACGATCGCGACGACCGAGCCGGCGAACAGGTAGTTCCACTGGACGGTGTAGTTGCCGATGAAGCTGTTGATGCCGACGGTGAGCGGCTGGCTGCCCGGGTCGGTGGACAGGGTCAGGCCCATCACGAACTCGTTCCAGGCGGAGATGAAGGTGAAGATCACCGCGGTGACCACGCCCGGCAGGGCCAGCGGCAGCACCACCCGGCGCAGCGCCCCGAGCCGGCCGAGGCCGTCCAGCATCGCGGCCTCCTCCAGCTCCACCGGGATCGAGGAGATGTACGCCGTGAGGATCCAGACGGCGAAGGCCAGGTTGAAGGCGGCGTTGCAGAGGATCAGCGTCCAGACCGAGTTGAGCATGTCCAGTTGGTAGAACTCGCGGTAGAGGCCCACCAGCAGGGATGTCGGCTGGAACATCTGGGTGACCAGGACCAGCAGCAGGAACAGCCGGCGGCCTCGGTAGCGGACCCGGGCGGTGTAGTACGCGGCGGGCAGCGCGACCAGCAGCGCCAGCAGGGTGGAGCCGCCGGCGACCAGCAGGGTGACCCGCAGGTTGCCGCCGAGGGTTGAGTCGCGCCAGACGCCGGTGAAGTTGGACCAGGCGAAGTGCCGCGGCAGGTAGGTCGCGTCGCGCAGCTCGTCGGCCGGGCGCAGCGCGGTGACGACCATCTCCAGGTACGGGAACAGGAAGACCGCCGCCAGCAGCCAGGCCGCCCCCGCGAGGGCCAGGGTGCGCGGTGCGATCCATCGCGTCGGACGCTTCGTCAACTTTGCTCCTGATTCCAGCGGCTGACCTTCAGGAAGGCCAGGACCATCAGCACCACGAGGGCGAAGTTGACCACCGACATCGCCGCGGACTCCCCGATGTCGGTGTCCTTCAGCTGGTACATGAACACCGTGCTGGTCGCCGTGTCGCTGCTCGGGCCGCCCTGGGTCATGCCCCAGATGACGGGGAAGGAGTTGAAGACGTTGATCAGGTTGATCACCAGGCCGACCAGGAAGGCCGGTCGCAGCAGCGGCAGGGTGATCCGCCGGTAGGCCTGCCAGGGGGAGGCGCCGTCCACCCTGGCCGCCTCGTACACCTCAGCGGGGACGGTCTGCAGGCCGGCCAGCAGGGTGTAGGTGGTGAACGGCAGGGAGACGAAGACCGCGACGAACACCATCCAGGGCCAGGCCGTTGAGGGGGCGCCGAGCCAGTCCCGGGGGCCGTCGACCAGGCCGAGGTCGGTCAGCGCGGTGTTGAGCACGCCCGCCGTCCGGTCGAGCATCCAGCGGAAGCCGATCGAGGTCATCAGGACCGAGGCCGCCCACGGGGCGATCAGCGCCCAGCGGGCGTAACGACGGCCGGGGAAGCGCTGGTTGAACAGCTGGGCCAGGCCGAGCGAGAGCAGCATCGTCAGGGCGACCACGGCGGCGGTCCAGGCCACCGTGGCGAGCAGCACATGGCCGAGGTCGGCCTCGCCGAAGAGCTTGCGGTACTTGTCCAACCCGGCCGAGCCGCGTACGAAGCCGCTGGTGCTGACCCGCAGGAACGAGGTGCGGACCATCTCGTACACCGGCCACAGCACGACGGCGAGGATCAGCAGCACGGCCGGGGCGATCCACGGCAGCGGGCCGAGCCGGCCCGGCCGACGGCCCTTTCGTGCGGGGGAGTTGGGGGTCACCATCGGTTCGGCCGTCACTTGTTCGCGACGGCGTCCTGGGCCTTCTTCTGCAGGTCGCCCAGCACCTTGGCCGGGTCGCCCGAGACGGCGCTGCCGACGGACTTCTTGAGCTCGGCGGAGACCGCGTCCCAGGTGGTGTCGCCGAGCGGGTAGAACACGGCGTGCGGCAGCAGGGCGAAGAACGGTTCGAGGTCCTTGTGCTTGCCGCTGCTGGTCAGCTCGTGCAGCACGCTCTGGGTGACCGGCATCAGGTTGTAGGTCTCGTCGAAGGCGAGCTGGTTGTCCTTGGCGTACGCGAAGTCGAGGAACTTCCGGATCTGGTCGCGGTGGCCGTTCTTCTTGAAGGCCATCATCCAGTCCGCGACGCCGAGGGTGGAGGTCAGCGGGCCGGCCTTGCCGGGGATCGGCGCCACGCCGTAGTCGACCTTGCCGTCCTGGGCCATCTGGATCAGCGAGGGGTGGCCGTTGAGCATGGCCGCCTTGCCGGCCGCGAAGTCGGCGAACGCGGTCTTGCGGTCGGTGGTGGCCGGGTTGGCGTAGGTCAGCCCGGGGTCCACCAGGTCGGTCTTGAGCCAGCGGAAGGTGTCGATGTTCGCCTGGCTGTTCAGGGCGTACGCGCCGTCCTTGCCGGTGGGCCCGCCGTCGTTGCCGAGCTCCCAGATCATGCTCTCGCCCTGGGCTTCCTCCGGGCCGAGCGGCAGCGCATACGGCGTCACGCCCGGCACCTTGGCCTTGAGCTGTTCGGCGTCCTTGCGCAACTCCTCCCAGCTGGTGGGCGGTTGGGTGATGCCGGCCTGCTGGAACAGGGCCTTGTTGTAGAACAGGGCGCGGGCCGAGGAGACGAACGGTATGCCGTACTGCACGCCCTTGACCTGTCCGGCCTTGGCGAAGCTGTCGATCAGGTCGGCGCGGGTGCCGGGGGACAGCACGTCCTCCGCCTTGTAGAGCAGGTCGTCGGCGACCTTGTCGGCGTAGCCGCCGGTCTGCAGGACGTCCGGCACGTTGCCGCTCTGGATCATCGTCTTGACCTGCTTGTCGATGTCGTTCCAGTTCACCACCTGGACGTCGACCTTGATGTCCGGGTTGGCCGTGGTAAACGCGGTGGCGAGCTTGTTCCAGTAGGCCTTCGAGCTGTTGGACTCCTTGTCGCCGTAGTCGGCGGCGACCAGTTTCAGGGTCACCTTGCCGTCCGCGTCGGTCCCGCCGCCGCCACCGCTGCCGCCGCTGCCGCAGGAGGTGAGGGCGAGCGCACCGAGGGCGCACGCCGAGACGAGGGCCAGCACACGTTTGTCCACCGCAGTTACCGCCTTCGTGCGTGCTTGATCGATGATGCAAGATGCTTGAAGAACGCTGGTTTTGAGCAGTTTCGAAAGAGCAGCTTGATGCTTCGGGCGGTTCATGTCAATCGTGGGCGCAGTACTGAGCAAGAATGCGGCCCCTCTTCGGCCCTCCGGGAGGCGCTCTGCGCAGAAACGCTCAAAGCCGGCTTCCTCGCGGCCGTCGTGGAGCAGGAGTGAGTCTTGGACCCGAACCTGGTCATCTGGCGCATTCCGAACGGTCTTGCGTTTCCTGCTGAGCCGGATCCAGGCCGGGGGTGTTGGCCTGAACATCCAGGCCGCCTCGGTGGTCATCCTGTGCGAGCCGCAGGTGAAGCCCGCCATGGAGGCCCAGGCCGTCGGCCGGGCGCACCGGATGGGCCAGGTGCGGCGGGTGCAGGTGCACCGGCTGCTGGCCACCGACAGCGTCGACCAGCGGATGCTGGACATCCTGCGGGCGAAGCACCGGCTGTTCGACGCGTACGCGCGCCGCAGCGAGGTGGCGGAGTCCACGCCCGACGCGGTCGACGTCTCGGAGCAGTCGCTGGCGGTGCGGATCGTGGAGGAGGAGCAGTTGCGCCTGGCGGCCGGGAGGAGTGCCTGAGGTGTCCGACCCCGTAACGGTGAGTGTCGCGGGCCTCGCGGTATTGTGGCGCGCGCAGGAGGGGCGGACGTGCGGGAGGGGAACGGCGTGGCCGGGGACGTGACGGTGCAGACGATCGACCTGGGGGACGGCACCACGGTGCGGGCCGAGGTCATCGGCGAGGTCGGCTTCGAGACGGGCGGGGACGAGGACGACTTCGGGGACGTGGCGCTGCGGGACCGGGCCGCCCGGGTGGGCTCCGCGGTGGCGCTGTCGCTGGACCAGGTGCGCGGCACGGTGCAGGGCATCGGGCGCTGGGCGGCGGAGACGATCGCCCAGGGCGAGTCCGGGGCGCCGGACTCCTTCGAGGTCGAGTTCGGGCTCAAACTGGCCGTGAAGTCCGGGCAGTTGCTCGGCATCATCGCGGAGGCCGGGAGCGAGGCCGGTCTGACCGTCAAGCTCTCCTGGGACCTCGCGGCCCGGCGGGAACGCGCGGGCGGCACGGCGAACGGCACGGCGGGCGGAGGCGGCGCCGAGGGCGGTGCGGCCACCGACCCCGCCGCCGCGGAGTGACCGGCCCGCATCTCGATCGTGCCCGCGCCGAGGCGCTGCACCGGTGCGCCGTGCGGATCGAGGCGGCGAGCGGCTTCCGGGGCAGCGGCTTCCTGGTCGCCCCGGGGCTTGCGGTCACCTGTGCGCACGTCGTGCTCGACAGGCGCGGCGTGGCCGAAGGGCTGGTCGTCCGGCACGAGTCGAGCACCTACCCTGTGCTGCCCGAGGCGGTCCGGGCCGAGCCCGACACCGCGGGCGACGGCCGGTTCGAGGCGTTCCCCGACCTCGCGCTGCTCGACGTCCCGGCGGTGGCCGGGACCGGCCACCCCGTCGCCCCGCCGGCGGGCGACGAGGCCGAGCCGGGCACCTGGCTGACCGCCCTCGGCTACTCCGAGGCCACCCCCTCGCCAGGGGTCAACGCCGACACCGTCGCGCTCCAAGTCGTCGGCCGTTCCGGGGAGTTCGTCGGCGTCAGCGGCTTCGTGCAGCCCGGCTTCAGCGGCAGCATGCTGGTCGGGCCGGACGGGCTGGTGCGCGGCGTGCTCAAGGGCAGTCGCTCGTACAAGCAGGACCTGGGCGGCTGGTACGTTCCGCGCGCGGCCCTGATCGCCTTCCTCGGCCCGCTGCTCCCGGCCGCCGGGTTCGAACCGGCGCCTGAACCGCCGCCCGGCGACGCCGACTTGGTGGCCGCGCTGATGGCCGTCCCGTACACCGCGCGCGCCGACGGGCGGTTCGACCTGCTGGAGCGGATGGGCGAACACCTCGGCCTGCCGCACTCCTTCGAGGTCGAGGAGCGCTCCGACCGCCGCGACCACCTGTTCCGCATCGTGCGCCGCTGCCGCTCCCACCGCGACGCGTCGGCGGCCCTGTGCGCGCTGTACACGGCGCTGGAGGAACTCGCCCCGTACGACGGCGCGTTGGACCGAGTCCGGTCCCTCGTGGAACGGGCGACGGGCGGGGCGGCGACGGGCGGACCGGTTGCGGACGGTCGGGGGAGCAGGTACGGGCGATGAGCGGAGGGGTGTACGGCGGCTGGTCGCCGCGGGCCGACGTCGAGCCGGGGGAGCGCGCCGCGACCCCGATCGAGGCGGCCGAAGACCTGCTGGCCGAGATCCTGTTCGACTTCCAGGCGATCTCCCGGCGGGAGTTCCGGCAGGGCGTCCTGGAGACGATGGGCCGCACCCCGTCCTCCCGGCTGTTCCACCTCGACGTCAAGGAGGCCGACACCGCGCGCGAACACGTCCGGGAGATCCTGCGGAGCATCCGCTGCGCCCGCGACCCCCGCGCCGTACTCGGCTCGCTCGGCGAGGCGCTCCGGGCCCACGACCCGTACGACGGGGCGCTGCCCTGGCTGGAGCTGGCCGTGCTGGCCCTGACCGCCGAGACCGGCCTGCCCGCCGACGTCCTGCTGCGCGTCATCGGCCTGCTGCGCGCGCTGACGCCCTCGCCCGGCCCGCACCGGCTCCTCGCCCACGTGCCCCCGCGCGCCCCGGGCCGGAACCGGATCGACGAGCGCACGACCCTGCCGGAGATCCTCGGCCGGCTGCTGGACCACTTCGGCGGCCCCGACGCCGGCTACGCGCTGACCTTCCTGGACGGCCTTGTGCGGGATCCGGAGCTGTCCCTCCAGTACCCCCAACTCGCGGAGCTGGGAGCGCTGTTGAGTAGCATCGCGGTCGCCCGCCCGGCACCCCGGGAGGAGGTTGTCGGCCGCCTCATCGTGCAGATCCGGCTGGACCCGGAGACACCGGAGCACATCGAGGCGAGCCGCTACCACCTGCGGGCCTCCTACTACCGGCAGCCCCTGGCCGGCGGCCCGATCGAACGCCTCAACGACCTGGCCGCCGGCGACTCCCTCGCCAAGGAGGACCTCGTCACCGGAGGCAGCGCCCGACTGGCCGGCTGGCAGGCGCTGTTCACCGAGATGGCCAGGAGCAAGCGCAGCCCGGTGCGGATCGAGTTCCTGCTGCCCAAGGCGCTGCTCGGCCACAGCGCCGAACTCTGGTCCCCGACCCCCGGCGGATACCGGCTCGGACTGCTGCACCCGGTCGTGGTCCGCTCCCTGGACCGCTACATCAACCCGTGGCTGCAGACGCCCGACTGGTACGAACGGTGGGAGCACCTGTTCGCCGAGACGATGGAATGCGAGGCCGTCGACCGGATCGGCTGGCCGCCCCTGCACCCCGAACGGGCCGCCGACCTGCCCGGCTGGCTCGACGGCCGGCCCACCCTGGCCTGCCTCGGCCTCGACACCCCGTACGACGAACTCGACCCCCGGGTGCGCACGGCCGTGCTCGACGCCATGGTGTTCGACGGCGTCCCGGCCATGCTGTGGCGCCGGGCCCCCGGCGCCCCGACGGACCTGGTCGAGGCCCTGCGCCGCGACCGCCCGCGCTCACTGGCCCAGCTACCCGAGGCCGTCCACCGGCACCGCAAGGTGACCCGGGCGGCGGAGACCCAGGACGGCATCACCCTGTTCTGGGACGACCCGAACTGCGTGGATCCGGACCAGGACGCCGGGTTTCCGGGGATGGTGTAAGGCGAATGGTTCCCGACGACCGCGACTTCGACGACCGCAATTTCCATGACCGTAATGACGAGGAGCAGGCGGTGGCGATGCCCGAGAACTGGTGGATCTACCGGGGCACCGGCGTGCCCCACGACGCCATCGCCGCCCTCCCGCCGGCCCCGGCCTGGCGCTCCTTCGGCGACTGGGTCGACATCGACGAGGAATTGCCGACGCCCCCGGCCGACGACGCCACCGGCCTGACCACCCGCCGGCTCGGCCGCACCCGGCAGGCCACCGCCTACCAGGCCGACGAGCGCGAGATCCACCTCGTCAACCTGGCCCTCCACCTGCGCCGCCCGCTGCTGATCACCGGCAAGCCCGGCGTCGGCAAGTCCACCCTCGCCTACGCCGTCGCCCACGAACTGGGACTCGGCCCCGTCCTGCGCTGGCCCATCAGCAGCCGCTCCGCCCTGCGCGACGGCCTCTACACCTACGACGCCATCGGCCGGCTCCACGAGGCCGGCCTGCGCGCCCCCCGGCACGACGGCGACCCGGCGGGCGACCGGCAGCCGCCCGCCATCGGCCAGTTCCTGCGCCTCGGCCCGCTGGGCACCGCACTGCTGCCCTGGCGCACACCCCGAGTCGTCCTCATCGACGAGATCGACAAGAGCGACATCGACCTGCCCAACGACCTCCTGAACGTCTTCGAGGAGGGCGAGTTCGAGATCCCGGAACTCCAGCGCCTCGGCCCCGGCCCCCAGGAGGTCGCCACCGCCGACCCCGGCCGGCGGGCGATCGTCCGCGGCGGCCACGTGCGCTGCGCCCACTTCCCGCTGGTCGTCCTCACCAGCAACGGCGAGCGGGAGTTCCCCTCGGCACTGCTGCGCCGCTGCGTCCGGCTGGAGATCCAGCCGCCCACCGAGGAGCGGCTGGCCGCGATGGTCGCCGCCCACCTGGGCGCGGACCACTCGGCGGACGGCACCCAGCGCGCCGAACTCATCACCGAGTTCCTGCGCCGCCAGCGCGAGGACGGCGCCGACCTGGCCAACGACCAACTGCTCAACGCCCTGCTGATGGCCGAACGCGGGCTGTGGGGCAGCGGATCCGGGCGCGGGGTCATCCACGACGCCCTGCTGCGCCCGCTCAACGAGAGCTGAGGCGGCGGCCGGTGGGCACCTTCGGTACGGAGGGGAAGGCGGCGGCGCGGTCCGTGCTGCGCCAGGCGCTGGCCGCGCTCGTCGCGCCCGAGGGCGAGCAGCCGTACCCCCAGGACCTGGCCGACGTGCTGTGGATCTCCCGGCTGGCCGGCCTCGCACCCCTGTCCGACGGCTCTCACGAGGCGGCTGCCGACCAGGCCTCGCCCCCGCCGCAGCCCCTGGCCTCGGAACTCAACATCGCCGAGCCGCACCAGCGCACCGGGCAGAGCCGACCGGGTGCGACCGAACCGCCCACCCCCACGCCCCCGCAGCCCGACCCCACGGTCGAACTGCACCCCCGCTGCGCCCCGTCCGGCACCGAGCGGCCGGGGCCCGTCGCCCGCGGCGCCGAGGTCGTCCAGGTCACCCGGCCCACCGCCCTGCCCGGCGCCCTGGCCATCGCCCGCGCCCTGCGCCCGCTGCGCCGGCCGCTCACCCAACGCCCGGTCGGCCACCGGCCGTTGCACCTCGACGAGGAGGCCACGGCGGCGGCGACCGCCGAAGCCGGCGTGCTGCTGCCGGTCTGGCAGCGGGCCAAGCCCCGGTACGCGGTCGACCTGCTGGTCGACACCGGTGCCACCATGGCCGTCTGGCACGACCTGGCCGGCGAACTCGCCACCCTGCTGGAACGCCACGGCGCCTTCGAGGAGGTGCGCAGCTGGTCCCTCGACACCGACCGGGACACCCCGCACCTCACCTCCTTCCGCCGCCGCCGCACCCCCGCACCACCACCCGCCGCCCCCGACCGGAACTGGTCCCGCCCGCTCGCCGACCCGCACGGGCGCCGCATCCTGCTCGTCCTCACCGACGGCGTCGGCCCGGCCTGGTACGGCGACGAACTGGTGCCCTTCCTCGCCCGTGCCGCCACCACCGGCCCCGCCGCCGCCCTCCAGGTGCTGCCCCGCCGCCTCTGGCACCGCACCGCCCTGCGCGCCGCCCCGGTCGAAGGCCGGGCCGCCACCCACGGCCGGCCGGCCCCCGTCCTGCGCACCGACACCGCCCTGCCCGGCATCCCCCGCGGCAGCGCCGGAGCAGCGGCCCGGGCCGCGGTGCGCTGGCTGCCGGTCCTGGAGATCGACGCCGACTGGCTCGCCCCCTGGGCCGACCTCACCGCGGGCCGTACGGCCGGCTGGACACCTCTGCTCGCCGCGCCGCTCAGCGGAGTCCCGCGCCCGCCGCGCCCGCGCGCCCGGGCCGCCGCCCCGCGCCCCGCCGCCGACCGGGTCGCCGCCTTCCGGGCCGGCAGCTCGCCCAACGCGTACCGGCTCGCCTGCCACCTGGCGGCGGCGCCGCTGAGCCTGCCGGTGATGCGGCTGGTCCAGCGGGCGACCGTGCCGGAGTCGGGGCAGCGGGAGCTGGCGGAGCTGTTCCTGTCCGGGCTGATCGAGGTACGGGCGAAGGCCGCCGACCCGGACGAGGTGGTGTACGACTTCGTCGACGGCGTACGGGAGGAACTGCTGGGGGAACTCACCCGGACCGAATCGGTACGGGTGCTGGAGCAGGTGCTCGCCAAGGTCTCGGGGCGGGTCGCGGCGACCTTCGGCGGGACGCTCGACTTCCGCGCCCTGGCGGCCTCCACCGGGCGGACGCGGCACCGGCTGCCGGAGCGCAGCCGGCCCTTCGCGGAGGTCGCGGCAACGGTGCTGGCGGGCGCGGGCGGTCAACACGCCTCGCTCGCGCGGAACTTGGGGAGCGTGGTGAGTGGCCGCCCGGCGATCCGGAGGGAGCTGCTCACCCCGGCGCCGCCCGTCGTGAGCCCGCCGGACCCGCCGCGCATGATCGGGCGGCACAACGAGCTGCAGGTGCTCGATCATATTTGCGAACCGGATCCACGGGGCCGATTGGTGGTGATCGAGGCCGCCCCGGGGATGGGCAGGCGCCGCCTCGTCCAGGAGTACATCCAGCGTCACGGCGACCGTCACTCTTTCGTCCACTGGATCGATGGGCGGACCGCCGATGCGCTGGGCAACGGCTTCGAGCGTCTGCGGGCCGCCCTCGGAGCGGAGCGTCACACCCCGCTAGGGGAGGTTCTCGGCGACCACCCGACCTGGCTGATCGTCGTGGACGCTCTGCGGCCGAGCACCGGATATCGCCGCGAGCTCGCCGAGTTGGCCGCCTCCGCGTCCGGCTGCCTGATCGTCACCACCGACTCACGCGAGGGCATCCGCTTCCTCGCCGATGCGCCGACCGTCACCCTCGGCTTCCTCACCGAGACCGAGCTTCGCGAGGAGATCCGCCACCGCCTTGGCGACGCCTACCAGCAGATAGAGCACGCCCAGGAGTTCCAATACCTGCTCGACCGGATGCCTCGGCGCCCGGACGAACTGGCGACCTGGCAGCTGGACGCCCAGCTGGCCGTCCTGACCGGGCCGGCCGGGTCGGGGGACTCCTTCTCGACCGTCCGGAGCTTCCGGCTGCCCAGCCCGGGCCTGGCAATGGCAGCGGTGCGGGACCCCGAAGGTCCCGTTCTCCTCGCCGTCTACGGAGTGGACCGCCTGATTCGCTACATCGACGTGACGACCGGGCAGGAAGCGGGGCCCGCGCTTGCCATCGAGGATGCCGTCTCCGAGATCGTGGCCATGGCCGAGGTCAACGACCGGGGGACGACCGTCCTCTGCACTGCGGATTCCGGTGGTGGATTCCACTATTGGGACATCCGGGACGGCTCCTTCGTGTCGAGCCAGCGAGGCTTCCCCGAGCCGCTGGTGGCGATGGCGCCCTTCGTGGACACGGACGGGTACCCGTGCCTCTGGACAGCGGACGTCCACGGCCGGATGCGTCTGTGGAACTATGTCGGTGCCCTGGTCGAGGAGTTGCCGGGCCTGACCGGCGACCACCGTTCCTGGGCGATGACCGTGCTCCGGGACCCGGACGGCCGGTCGCTCCTGATCGGGGTCGACCCGACCGGACGGCTGCACCGTTGGCAGCCCGACGACCCCTCGACCGTCGAGTTCTTGGCCGCCGCCGTGGTCGACCCCGGCCGGGCGAGGACGATCGTCGGCATCACCGGCGACGAGAACCGCTGCGTGCTCGCGTCGATCGGTGACCGGGACACCCACGTCCACATCTGGGAGTTCGAGGGCCGCTGGCGCAGCGACCAGCGGCGGGAGAGCGAACAGCCGTTGATCGCCCAGCGCTACCGCCCGGTCGAGCGGATCGCCCAGGGGCGGCAGAGCGAGGTGTGGCGGGCCAGGGACGAACGGGACGCCGTCGTCGTCGCGGTCAAGACCGTCGATGTGAGCCGTCTCGCGGCCGCCGTGGATGCGGATGCGTTCCTGGAGCAGGCCGCCAGGCTCGCCGAGCTGGACCACCCATGCATCGTCGCCTGCCACGCCGCGGGCGTCGACGCCGAACGCCTCTACCTGGTCTTCGAGTTCGTCGACGGACCCGACCTGAGGGGCCTGCTCGACGCGGGACCGCCGCCCGCGTACGAGGCCGCAGCGATCGCCCACGGCGTGGCCGAGGCGCTCGAGTACCTGCACGGTCAGGGGATCGCGCACGGCCGGATCGAGCCCGCCAACATCCTCATCCGCCCGGACGGCAGCCCGGCCCTCTGCGACTTCGGGATCCACCTCGGCGGGCCGGCCGTTCCGGTCGACCCGGCCGGAGACCTCTACGCCCTCGGCAACGTGCTCCATGAGACCGGCATGCCCGAGCCCCTGCACGGGCTCGTCCTCGACCTGCTGCACCCGGACCCGCGCCGGCGGCCGTCCTCCGCGGCCGAGGTGGCCCGGCGGATCGCCGAGTCCGGAGCTCTGCGGCAGCCCGACCGCAGTCCGGAACTCCCGCTCAGGTTCACGCTGTTGGGGGAGGTGCGTGCCTGGCGGGGGGACGAGCTGGTGGACCTCGGGCCCCTGGAGCGGCGAGCGGTGCTCGCCGCGCTGCTGAAGTACCGCGGCCGTCCGGTCCGGGCCGAGGTCCTGATCGAGGCGGTACGGCCGCAGCACACGGCCGCCGCCGAGGAACTCGACGCGGTGTGGTTCCACGTGCAGGAGCTGCAGCGCGTGCTCAACTCGACCACGGCCTCCCGGGTGGCGCTCGTGGAGCTGTCGGACGGTCGCACCTGGCTGATGACCGTCGCCTCCGAGCAGATCGACGTCGCCCTCTTCGAGCGGGCCGTCGAGCGTGCCGAGTGGGCCCGGTCGGCCGCCGACCCGGCCGCGGCCCGACAGCATGCCGAGGAGGCGCTCGCCCACTGGCAGGGCGCGCCGCTGGTGGACCTGCCCGGGCCCTCGGCGGAGCTGGAACGACTCCGTCTCAACGAACTGTACGAACGGGCAGTGGAGTTGGCCGGGCCCGTACGATCCCGGCTGCGCTACTCGCTGCTCGGCCCGCTGCGGGTCTGGCGGGACGACCAGCCACTTTTTATGCTCGGTACACCGCAGCAACAGGCGGTCCTCGCGGCCCTCCTCCTGCACGCCCCGGAACCCGTGTCGACGGCGAGCCTGGTCAACGCCGTCTGGGGCGATCAGCCCCCGCCCCAGGCGGAGGCTTCGCTGCGCACCTACGTCTTCCGGCTGCGGTCCGTCCTCGGGGACCGGACCCAGCCGCGGGGCGCGGGTGAGGTCATCCAATCGGTGAGTGACGGCTTCCGGCTGAACGTCGACCCGGGCTCGGTCGACGTGGCCGTCTTCGAGGAGCGGCTCGCCGCGGCCGTACAGGCGCAGCAGGGCGGTGACCTGTCCGCGGGTCACGCGATGCTGCGATCCGCGCTCGACCTCTGGGAGGGACCGGCGCTGGATGGTGTTCCAGGGCCGTACGCCTCCGGGGAGCGCACCCGGCTCAACGAGCGGCGGATGGCCGCCGTCGAGGATCTGTACGCCACCGGGCTGGCGCTCGGACGGCACCTGGAGTTCGTGACGGAACTCGAACTGCTGGTCGCCGAGAGTCCGTTGCACCAGCGGCTGTGCGCCCTGCTGATGCTCGCCCTCCACCGCTGCGGGCAACGGGTCGAGGCGCTGGAGGTCTACGGCCGGCTCCGGGCGCGGCTGCGGGAGGAGCTCGCCGTCGGACCGGGGCCGGTGGTGACGAGGCTGTACGAAATGATCCAGGCAAACGACCTCGAACTCCGCATGCCCGGCTGGGCCGAGGCGCTCATCGTGCCGCGGGGCGGAACGGCCGCGCCCGCCGTGGTGGACGCCGACCGCCTCCCGCGCGGCAATGCACCGCAGGGCGTGGCGATCGGGCTGGACACCGTCCAACAGGCCCCGGTTTTCGCCGACTTCGACACCGATCCGCTGTTCGCCGTGTTCGGCGATGAAGGGTCCGGGAAGACCGCGCTGCTCCGACTGCTGGTCAAGCAGCTCACTGAGCGGTACACGTCGGACCAAGTGGGCTTCCTGGTAGCCGACTTCCGCCGCACGTTGCTCGACGAGGTACCGCCCGAGTACCTCATCCACTACGCGCCGAGCGCACCGGACCTGGACACCCTGGCGCGAATCCTGCGCGTCGCCGCCACCAGCCGAACGCCGGGCACCCAGCAGACCGCGCCGAGCCGGCGGCGGCACAAGGACATCTTCCTCATCGTGGACGACCTCGACCTCATCGCCACGAACGGGGAGGACCCCCTCGCCTCTCTCGTCGAATTCCTGCCGCAGGCCAGGGAACTGGGCCTGCGCGTGATCGTCGCCCGCCGCTCCGAGGGCGCCGGTCGGGCCAGTGTCACCGACCCCTTCCTCCAAGCGGTGTGCGACCTGGGCGTCCACGGCGTACTGCTATCCGGGGACGGGCAGCAGGAGGGCCTCCTGCTGGGCCGCGGGGTGTCCCAGCACCTGCCCCCGGGCCAGGGAATTCAGGTGACCCCCGACCATCCGTCCGGAACACCGATGCAGACCGGCTGGCTGCCCACCCGAAACGGCGGATGATCTTCCGGGTAGGGCCTCAGGGGCGGACGGCGAAGACCCAGCGGTTGGCGGCGAGGGCGTCGTCGGGTTCGGGGAGTGGGCCGCGGCCGTAGTGGCGGGTGAACTCGAAGGGTGTGTGGACGTTGGTGGACCAGCCGCGTGCGGTGAGGTCGGCGGGAGTGTCGGGGCGGGGGTCGGCGTCGAGGAGGGCGGGCAGGTCGATGCCGGTCCGTTCGAGGGTCGCGGTGTAGACGGGGTTGTCGCGGACCGCCGCGGACTCGGGGCCGAGCTTGGCCTCGTAGGCCAGCGTGGAGCCGGGTGCGCTGAACCGGTCGACGGCGGCGAAGAGTTCGCGTTCCGCCGTGCCGGGCAGGTGGAGCAGCAGGCCTTCGGCGAGCCAGGCGGTCGGGAGGTCCGGGCGGAATCCGGCGGCGGTCAGTGCCCCGGCCCAGTCGGTGCGGAAGTCCGCCTCGACGGTCACCCGGTGCGCGGTGCGCTGCTCACCGGTTCCGGTGTCGAGACCGTCCAGTACGCGCTGCTTGAACGCGAACACCTCGGACCGGTCGACCTCGTAGAGGGTGCAGTCGCCGGGCCAGTCCAGCCGGTGGGCCCGTGCGTCGAGTCCGGCCCCGAGCAGGACGACCTGCCGGGCGCCGAGCTGGACGGCCCGCAGCAGCTGGTCGTCGAACGCCCGTGTCCGCAGGGCGAAGTAGCGGCCGAGCCGCCCCCACAGGGGGTCGGCCTCGCCGTCGGGGACGTCGCGGGGGTGGACGGGCCAGTGCGCACCGGCGGGGGCGGCACGGACGAAGTGCTCTGCGTACCGGTCCCGGGCGAGGGCGTCGGGGCGGTGGGTCTCGATCGCCCGGGCGGCGGCGACCAGCAGGGTGGTGAGCTCCACGCCCTCGGTCACGCCTTCGGTCGCGCCCTCGGTCACGCCTTCGGTCACGCCAAGGTTCTCCGTCACGCCGGCACTCATGCGCGCTCCTGCTGCTGGGGGACGGGCGGTCCGTGCCCGATCGGTTCCCCACTATCTGCCACTGTGCGGAGGTGAGCGCGTCATGATCGCCGGGGTTCACCCGATGGAGTGAACTCGGCGTGGCGGTAGCAGAGTTGGCGCCAGCGGATCAGTATGCGGCGGTCGGCTGCCAGTCGGCGGGCCCGGAGGGCGGGAGGTGGCCGGGCAGTCCGGCCGTCCAGCGCTTGGTCCCGTCCGGCAGCACGGCGAGCGCCTCCACCCCCGGCTGCCGCGCCACCCAGGCCAGTGCGCGGTCGGGGCCCATCGCGAAGGCGGCGGTCGCCCAGGCGTCGGTGCGGGCGATGCCGGTGCCCGGGGCGCCGGCCAGGGTGAGCGAGGCCAGGCCGTCCGCCGGGCGGCCGGTGTGGGGGTCGAGGATGTGGGCGCCGCGTTCGGCCGTGCCGGAGGTGGCGACGGCGAAGCCGCTGCCGGCCAGTACGGCGGCGAGCAGGCCCGGCTTGCCGGGGTGGGCGATGCCGATCCGCCACGGTCCGCCGGAGGTCTGCACGTCCCCGCCGCCGTTGACGCAGAACTGCCGGGCGCCGGCGGCGCGCAGCAGTCGGGCGGCCTCCTCGATCGCCCAGCCCTTGACCCAGCCGCTGGGATCGAGCCGGCCGCCGGGTCGTTCGGTGAAGTAGCCGTCGGTCTCGGCCGCCACCTCGCGGCAGGTGGCGAGCACGGTGCGCACCTCGGGATCGCAGTCGTCCAGGGCGAGTTCGCCGCGCCCGAGCCGGCTGATGTCGCTGTCCGGCCGGTAGGTGGAGAACACCGCGTCGATCCGGTGCAGCCGTTCGGCGATCCGCCGTACCGCCTCGGGGGTGCCCGGCCCGGGGTCGCGGACGGCGATCGAGAAGACGGTACCCATCACGGGCTCGGCGTGCCGCAGCACCGGGGCCTCAGCTCTTCGCCCGGTCGAGGGCGCTCTGCAGCGAGCGGATGTAGCCGTCGCTGGTGTAGGTGGCGCCGCTGACCGCGTCGATCTGGGCGTTCTGCGCGGAGATCGCCTCCTGGTTGAGCACGGGCAGGGCGTCGGCGTTGATCTCGCGGTCCCGGCGGTCCTGGGTCGGGTACTTGACCACGTCGACGGTGGTGATCCGGCCGCCGGCGAGGGTGACCTGCACCTGCACCGGGCCGTACCGGGTGTTCACGGTGTCGCCGCTGACCTTCCGGGTGGCGCCGCCACCGGAGGCGGGTGCGGGGGAGGCGGACGGGGCCGGCGAGGCGTCGGCGGCGCCGGTGGTTCCGGAGCCGGACCCGGACCCGGACCCGGAGCTGGATCCCGCCCCCGCCCCCGTCCCGGAGCTGATCACGGGCGCGGACCCGGTCGCCTCGTGCGGTTTGAGCGAGAGCAGCAGCACCACCCCGGCAGCGGTGGCGGCACTGGTGACGACGGCTCGGCGCATGGCAGGACAACTCCTCCGGAACGGATACGTGCAGGCGTGGAACGGGCTCAGAAGACGGGTTCAGAAGACGAAGGACTCACGGTGGATGCGCCCCGCCCGCACCCCGGCCGCCCGCAGCGCGCGCACGGCCTCCTCGGCGACGGCCTCGGGCCCGCACAGGTACACCTCGTGCTCGGCCAGTCCCGGCACCAGCCGTGCGAGCGCCGCGCCGAGGTCCCCGACCTGCTCCCGCGAGCCGAGCAGCTCGTGCACCACCGCGCCGCGCTGCCGGGCGACCTCGGCCAGCTCGGCCTTGAACAGCACGTCCTCCGCGCGCCGCGCCCGCTGCACCAGCGTGACCTCGCCCGGCAGGGTCTCGAACAGCGCCCGCAGCGGCGTGATCCCCACGCCCACCCCGAGCAGCAGCACCCGGCGCTGCCGTTGCCGCCGCCCGGTGAACGCCCCGTACGGCCCCTCGGCCCGCACCCGGGTGCCCGGCCGCAGGGCGGCGACGGCGGCGCTGTGCCCACCGAGGTCCTTGACGGTGAAGCGGAGGAAGTCCGGGCGCGGCGGCGCGGACAGCGAGTACGGGTTGGCGGCCCAGCGCAGCCCGGGCGCCTGGAACTGCAGGCGGAAGAACTGGCCCGGCTCGGCGCGGAGTTCGTCCAGCCGCCGGCCGGACAGGAACAGTGACACCACGCCGGGGCCCTCCGGCCGCACCTCGGCCACCCGCAGGCCGTGCCGCCGGTCAAGCAGCCACGGCCACAGCAGCCGGAACCAGCCGAGCAGCGCCGCCGTGCCGAAGTAGAGCGCGTACCAGGCGGCCTGGCCGGGTCCGCCGCCGAGGTCGGCGCCGGTGGCCAGCTGGTGGGCGAAGGCGAGCGCCACGGCGAGGTAGGTCGCCAGGTGGAGGTAGTACCAGGTCTCGTAGGAGAGCCGGCGGCGTGCCGCCCGGGCGGAGACCAGGCCGGTGCCGAGCATCAGCAGGGTGCCCAGGGAGGCCTTGAGCATCTCGGGGTAGTGGAAGACGATCTCCACGCCCTCGCCGACCAGCCCGCGCCCGTCGGTGAGCGCGTAGCCCCAGCTGACGGTCAGCATGTGCACCGAGACCAGGGCGACCAGCCAGCGGCCGCCGTACGCGTGCCAGCGGGCCAGCCGGTCGGCGCCGACCCCGCGCTCCACCGGCGGCAGCCGGGCCATCAGCAGGAGCAGCACCGGCGCGGCGTACCCGGCGAGCAGCCCGGTGATCCGTCCGGCGCCGGTCAGCCACCCGGCCGCGCCGACCACGGAGGCCGTGTTCACCCACCACAGCCCGAGCACGCCGAGCGCCCCGGCGATGATCAGGCCGAGCGCCGCGTTCGGGGGCAGGGCGAGCGGCGGGCGGGCCGCTGCCCGGTGGCGCGGGCCGGCGGACGCCGGCCGGGACTTCGGTGCGGTGGCAGTGGTCATCGGGGAACCTCCTCAGCTCCCGGCGGCGGCGCGGCCCCGCCGGGCGGTCCACGATCGCACCGCAAGCTCTGAGTCACCTCTGAGGAAGGCCGGCCCGGTGCCCTCCTGGAGCATCATCACCGCAGGTCAGCACCGATGCACTGGTTCACGAACCAGATCCGGCGATCTCACGGGTTTCTCATCGCGGCAGGCCAGAATGAGCGTCGGCCACCGCCGAACCGAGGGAGCACCATGGACGACACCGACGGCCGCCCCGACTGGCGCGTCCTGGTCGTCGACGACGAACCGGACCTGGTGGAGGTGGTCTGCGGCGCCGTCCGCTACGAGGGCTGGCAGGCGCGCGGCGCGACCTCCGGCCTGGAGGCCGTCCGGGAGGCGGCGCACTGGCGCCCGCACGCCGTCGTGCTCGACGTCATGCTGCCCGACCTCGACGGCCTGGAAGTGCTGCGCCGGGTGCACGCCGAGCAGCCCGAGGTGCGGGTGCTCTTCCTGACCGCCCGGGACGCCGTCGAGGAGCGGATCGCGGGCATCGCGGCGGGCGGCGACGACTACGTGACCAAGCCGTTCAGCCTGGCCGAGGTGGTGGTCCGGCTGCGCGGGCTGCTGCGCCGGGCCGCCCCGTCGGCCGGCCCGGCCCGGCCGCCCGCGCACGCCCTGGTGCTCGGCGACCTCGTCCTCGACGACCGGGCCCGCGAGGTGACCCGCGACGGCGAGACCATCGAGCTCAGCCCGACCGAGTACGCGCTGCTCGCCCACCTGATGCGCCACCCCCGGCAGGTGCTCAGCAAGGCGCAGATCCTGGACGCGGTCTGGTCGTACGACTTCGGCGGGCAGGCGCACATCGTAGAGCTGTACATCAGCTACCTGCGCAAGAAGCTGGACGCCGGCCGCAGCCCGATGATCCACACCGTGCGCGGCGCGGGCTACCTGATCAAGGCGGCGCAGTGAGCCTCCCGAACCCAGCGAACCTCCTGAAGAGGCTGTTCCCCCGCACCCTGCGCGCCCGCCTGATCGCCGGCCTGCTGGTGCTGCTGGTGGTCACCTGCGCCGCCGTCGGCTTCGCCACCGCCGCCGCCCTGCGCCACTTCCTGGTCGACCGGCTCGACCAGCAGCTCGCCGAGACCGGCGGCCGCTACGCCGCCAGCCTGGAGCACACCGGCGCCGGTGCCGGCCCGGACACCCGGGCGCAGACCCCCGGCACCCTGGGTGTGCGGCTGCTGGGCGGGCGGGTGACCGCCGCCGGGGTGGTCGACGGGGACGCCGACGACGTGAACTACCCCGATGACGAGGACGACCGGGTCTCCTTCCCGCCCGACCGGCAGCGCGCCCTGGCCGCCCTGCCGGTCGGCGGCCCGGCCCGCACCCTCGACCTCGGCGGCACGCTGGGCCACTACCGGGTCCGGGCGGTGGCCGGGCGGGACGGCGACGTGCTGGTCAGCGGGCTGCCGGTGCGGCCCGCCGAGGACACCGTGGAGCGGCTGGAGACCCTGGAGCTGACGGTCTTCGCGATCGCCGTCGCCGCGGCCGGCGCCGCCGGGGCGGTCTGGGTCGGCTTCTCGCTGCGCCCGCTGCGGCGGGTGGTCGGCATGGCCGAGCGGGTGAGCGCGCTGCCGCTGGCCAGCGGCGAGGTGATGCTCGCCGAGCGGGTGCCGGACGACGATCCGCGCACCGAGGTCGGCCGGGTCGGCGCGGCGCTCAACCGGATGCTCGGCCACGTCGGCGACGCGCTGGCCCGCCGGCACGCGGTGGAGGAGCGGCTGCGCGGCTTCGCCGCCGACGCCAGCCACGAGCTGCGCACCCCGGTGGCGGCCGTCCGCGGCCACGCCGAGCTGGCGCTGCGCCACCCGGGCGAGGTGCCCGGCGAGGTGCGGCACTCGCTGGAGCGGATCGACGCCGAGGCGCTGCGGATGGGCGCGATCGTCGAGGACCTGCTGCTGCTCGCCCGGCTGGACGCCGGCCGCCCGCTGGCCGAGGACGAGGTGGACCTCACCCGGATCGTGCTGGGCGCCGTGGCCGACG
This sequence comes from Kitasatospora sp. NPDC053057, assembly GCF_044546945.1. Lineage (NCBI taxonomy): Bacteria > Bacillati > Actinomycetota > Actinomycetes > Kitasatosporales > Streptomycetaceae > Kitasatospora > Kitasatospora sp. NPDC053057. Next base: position 22,507 of record NZ_JBITZP010000043.1, read on the forward strand.
CCCGGGCGGCGGGCCCGGACCACCGCTGGCGCCTGGTGCTGCCGGAGGAGCCGGTGCTGGTGCGCGGGGACGAGCACCGGCTGAGCCAGGTGGTGGCCAACCTGCTGGCCAACGCCCGCACCCACACCCCGGCCGGTACGGCGGTCGAGCTGCGCCTCGAACTCGCTTCCGGTCGGGTGGAGTTGAGTGTCACCGACGAGGGCCCCGGGATTCCGGCGGAGCTGCTGGAGCGGGTCTTCGAGCGCTTCGTCCGGGGGGACCGCGCCCGCTCCCGGGCCACCGGCTCGACCGGGCTGGGCCTGGCCATCGTCCGGGCCGTGGTCCAGGCGCACGGCGGCACGGTCGAGGCGGCCAGCCGGCCCGGCCGTACCTCGTTCACCGTCCGGCTGGCGGGGGCGTGACCGTGCGGAACCGCCGGCGGTAGTCCGTCGGCGTGGTGTCCAGCCGTCGGCGGAAGGCGCGCACCAGGGTGTCCGTGGTGCCGAACCCGCAGGCGGTGGCGATGCGTTCAAGGGTGTCGTCGCCGGACTCCAGCCGGTGGCGGGCGAGTTCGACCCGGGCCGACTCGATGTAGGCGCTCGGGGTGGTGCCCAGCTCGGTCTTGAAGATCCGCACCAACTGCCGTTCGCTGACGTGCGTGTGGGCGGCGAGGTCCGGCACGGTGAGCCGGTCGGAGAGGTTGCGAAGGATGTGGTGGCGCAGCTCCTCGATCCGCCGGGTGGTGGAGACGGGCTCCAGCGGGACGCTGAACTGGCTCTGGCCGCTGGGGCGTTTGAGGTACATCACCAGCTGCCGGGCGACCCGCAGGGCGAACTCCTCGCCGAAGTCCTCGGCGACCAGCGCGAGCGAGAGGTCCAGGCAGGCGCTGATGCCCGCACCCGTCCACACCTCTCCCTCGCGGATGAAGATCGGGTCGGCGTCCACCTCGATCTGCGGGTACTCGGCGGCGAGTTGGCCCGCGGTCGACCAGTGGGTGGTGGCCCGCTTGCCGTCCAGCAGCCCGGCGGCCGCCAGCAGGTGGGCGCCGACGCAGACCGAGGCGACCCGGCGGGCCCGGGCGGCCAGGGTGCGGACGTGGTCGACCACCGCCGGGTCGGTGAGCGCCTGGACCCGTCCGTTGTCGACCTCCACGGCCCCGGGCACCAGCAGGGTGTCGATGCCGCCCGCGGCGGCGGCCTGGTCGAAGGTGAGGTCGGGCAGGATCCGCACCCCGGCAGCGGTGGTGACCGGCTCGATGGTCGCGGCGGCCAGCACCACCCGGTAGCCGGTCGCGTCGGCGGTCTCCCGCCGGACCAGCGAGAACACCTCCGGCGGTCCGGTGACGTCCAGCAGGTCGACGCCCTCGAACAGGACGATGACGATCAGCCGCTGCTCCATGTTCCGCCCTCTCGATGTCGGAATCTGCATGTTAGACGGCATTGCCGCCATGCGGGGCCCGCCCGTAGCGTTCCAGAGGCCGGCCGAAGCCGGCGTGACCTGCGAATATCCTCCGTACGACGAAGGCGGTACAGCCATGCCCACGACCACCCTGCGCGCCCTCAACGGCCTCGACGACAAGCCCGCCGCGCTCGGCGCGGCAACCCTGGTCCTGATCGACTACCAGAACACCTACACCCGCGGTGTGATGGAGCTGACCGGCTGGCGCGAGGCCCTCGACGCGGCCGCCGCGCTGCTCGCCCGGGCCCGGGCGGCCGGCGCCACCGTCATCCACGTCATCAACGATGGCGGCCCGGGCACCCCGTACGACGTCCGCGCCGAGATCGGGCAGATCCACCCGAGCGTCGCCCCGGCCGAGGGCGAGCGGGTGGTGGTCAAGCAGGCCCCGGACGCCTTCGTCGGCACCGACCTGGGCGAGCTGGTGGACGCGGCCGGCCACCAGGACGTCGTGATCGCCGGGTTCATGACCCACATGTGCGTCGCCTTCACCACCGCCGGCGCCTTCCTGCGCGGCAACCGCCCCACCGTCGTCGCCGACGCCTGCGCGACCCGCCCGCTGCGGTCCGGCGCCGCGGAGCTCACCGCCGCCCAGATCCACCGGGGCGCGCTCGCCACGGTCGGGGACCTCTACGGGGTGGTGGTGGAGTCGGCCGCCGACCTCGGCTGAGCGCGGCTGAGGAACCGGAGCGTCACCCCTGCGACCCGCGCCGCCGGGCCCGCTCCCGGGGCGGGCCCGGTCCGTCACCCGGGCCCGCCGCCGGTCCGACGAGTCTCGCCGTAGCCGGCCCGCTCCGCCATGGATTCGGTTCTCGCCGAACGGTCTTGCGGACCGGGCGCCCGAGGGGTGACGATCCGTCCGTGCTGCGAATCTTCTTCGGTACGGACGACCTGGAACGCATCCGGGTCGCGGAGCGCCCCGACATGTCGATGGAGCTGTCCCTCAGCGTCCACGCCCTGGTCAGCGGCCGCTACGATCCGCGCTTCCAGGTGTGGCGTAACCGGCTGCGGGCCTCCTGGAACCCGCGCACCGCGCTGCTCTTCGACCTCTACACCCCCTCGGCTATCCCGGAGTTCCTCACCGTCCGTCGGGACCCGGGCGCCACCGAGAGCGCCACCGCCGGGGCGCCCGAGGAACCGCTCCGCGACCACCTGCGATCCATCGGCGGGGTACGGCAGTTGAGCGCCTTCGCGCGCGGCGTGGCAGCGGGGGACCAGCGGGCCAGGAAACTGCTCGGCAACGTCACCGCCGACTACCAGACCCGCGCGATCGACCCCTACCGGCGGCAGATCGAGACCATCGTCACCACCGAGCACGGCCGCCGCCGGATCACCGAACCGGAGCAGGTCCTCGGCTCGCTGCACCCGGCCCTGTTTTGGCGCCGACCCGTCCTCAGCTTCCCCCTCGTGAACGGCTGCCGGCACGACATCCGGCTGGACGGCCGCGGACTCCTGCTCCAGCCCTGCGTGTTCGGCCCCCGCCGCCCCGTCATCGCCCGCTACGAGGACCCGCACCAACAGCCCGTCCTCCTCTACCCGGCGAGGATCAGCGGCCCCTTGCAGCCCGAGCCCGAACCCACCCCCAGCCGCACCCTCACCGCCCTGCTCGGCCAGACCCGCGCCGCCGCCCTGGAGGCCATCGCCACCCACGGCCCCTGCTCCACCAAGGACCTGGCCACCCTCCTCGACGTCTCCACCGCCTCCGCCAGCGAACACGCCACCGTCCTCGCCGAATCCGGCCTCACCACCAAGGACCGCACCGGCCGCACCGTCACCCACCGGCCCACCCCCCTGGGCCAAGCCCTCCTCGCCGGCCGCCTCCCCACCCCACCCCCACCCGCCGAATAGCACGCCGAGGAGGAGGCGCGCCGCGGCGGTCGGTACGTCCACGGGGGCCGCGCCCGCCGCTCCTGGTCGCCGGGCGCGGCGGCGGCGAGGCTGGGCGACTTCTCCGGTACCGGCCTCGGCCGGGGGCCTCAGTCGGGTGCCCCCTGGATGGTGGGCGCGGTGCGGGGTTGGCGGGGGAGGGGGAGGGTGAGGGCTTCGGAGGAGGTGGGCGGGAGGGCGAGGGCGGAGGCGGTTTCGGCGGGGAAGGGGTGGAGGCCGAGGAGGGCGGTGGTGAGGCGGGTGGTGGCGCGGTGCCAGTCGGGGATGCGCTGGAGCATGGCGTGGCCGCTGCCGGTGACGGTGTAGCCGCAGACGCGGGCGCCGGCGGCGCGGCTGCGGGCGGCGAAGGCGCGGGTGTCGGCGGGCGCGGTGACGGTGTCGCGGTCGCCGTGGAGGAGCAGGAGGTCGCGGCCGGCGAGGTGGTCGCAGGGGTCCTCGGCGGGGCACCAGGGGGCGAGGGCGACCAGGCCGGTGACGGCCGGGTGGCCGCCGACCCGCAGGGCGGCGCGGCCGCCCATGGAGTGGCCGACCAGGACGGTCGGCACCGGTCCGAGGGTCGCGGCGAGTTCGTCGAGTGCGGTGAGGGCGTCCCGGGCGGCGTCGGCGCGGGCGCCGTTCCAGCCGCGGTGGCGGTAGCGGACGGTGCCGAGGGCGATGTCGGTGCCCGCCGTCGCCCTGGTCAGCGCGCGCAGGAAGCCGTGCATGCGCAGCAGCGGGAGGTTGAGCGGGCGGGGCCGGGCGAGGTTGTGTTCCTCGCCGCCGTGGAGGACGAGGACGGCGGCCCGGGCCGCCGCGGGGCGCACCCGCCAGTGCAGCGCCTCATGCGCGGCCGCGCCCGTACCGCTTCCGATCACCTCTGCACCGTCCAGCTCCGTCACCCGTAACCCCTGAGCCTTGACCCGCCGCCGCTCGGCCCGGACCGCCACTGTACGCGGGCGGACGGCCGGGGTGTTCACCCGAGGGAACCATCCCGGCCGACCGGGCGCGCGCGGGAGGGGCGGGGTGCTGCTATCCACGAAGGGTGGGGGTCGACCGTGCCGTTCCTGGCGCCGTGTCACCGAGTGGAGGACTTCGTGGCTCAGCAGCTCGCACTCTCCGTCGACTTCGGGTCGGGTTTCACCCAGGCCTGGTCCAAGATCGCCAAGGTCATTCCGCAGTTCATCGCCTTCCTGGCGATCCTGGTCATCGGCTGGTTCGTGGCCAAGGCGATCGCCCGGCTGCTGGACCGGGTGCTGCGCCGGCTCGGGTCGGAGCAGGTCGCCGAGCGGGCCGGGATGGCCCGCTACCTGAGCGGCTCGAAGTACGACATGACCGGCATCATCTGCAAGATCGTCTACTACGCGATCCTGCTGATGGCGCTGCAGCTGGCGTTCGGCGTCTTCGGCCCGAATCCGATCAGCGTGATGATCCACAGCATCGTCGCCTGGCTGCCCAGGGGCATCGTCGCGGTCGCGATCGTGGTGGTGGCGATGGCCATCGCCAACGGCGTGCGCGACATCGTCGGCAACGCGCTCTCCGGCGCCTCGTACGGCCGCACCGTCTCGACGGTGGCCTGGGGGTTCATCGTGGCGCTCGGGGTGATCGCGGCGCTCGGCCAGGCCGGGATCGCGACCGCGATCACCGGTCCGGTGCTGATCGCCGCGCTCGCCACCATCACCGGTGTGCTGGTGGTCGGTGTCGGCGGCGGCCTGATCATGCCGATGCGCCAGCGGTGGGAGCGGTGGCTGGACAACGCCGAGCGGGAGACCGCCCGGCTGCGCGGCAGCTCCTACCAGGCCGGCCGCTCCGACGCGCTGGCCAACCAGCCGGAGCGGCCGGCCACCCAGACCGGACCGGGCTACCCGCCGGCCCCGGGCCTCGACCCGGGCCAGGACCGCTGACGGGCCCCGGGCCTCCAGGGGCCTCAGACCCCCAGCAGGCCCTGCTCGCGCACCAGCCAGCAGATCGCGGTCAGCCGGGTGACGGCGTAGTCGTAGCCGACCGGCTCCCGCCAGCCGATCTCGGCGAGCGCGTCCAGGAAGCCCAGCGCGTAGTCCGACAGTTCCTCACGGTCCAGGGGCCGGGGCGCCAGCTCCGGCCCCTGCGCGTACAGCAGTTCGCGCAGCATCGCCGCGTGCTGGTCGACCGCCGCGACGAAACCGGGCTCGAAGGCGAACTCGGCCAGGCGGGGCGTGAAGGCGGCCACGATGCCGGGCAGCGGGCAGCCGGCCGGCTCGTCGGGGGAGCGCCGGAAGGACTCGTCGGGGGTCGCGAACATCCGTCCACGGTAGGCGAGCCGCCGAGCGGGCAGGCCGGGCCGTGACGGTTCCGTGCTGAGACCTTGGACACCTTCGGGACGTTCCGTGGCATGGCCGGTTCCCTGCGTTCACGATCGGGTGGTCTGTACCAGAATGGGCCGCATGGATCTTCGCATCTTCACCGAGCCCCAGCAGGGCGCGAGCTACGACACCCTCCTGAGGGTGGCCCGCACCGCCGAGGAGCTCGGGGTCTTCAGCGCCTTCTTCCGTTCCGACCACTACCTGAAGATGGGTGACGTCGACGGCCTGCCCGGCCCCACCGACGCCTGGATCACCCTGGCCGGCCTCGCCCGCGACACCAGCACCATCCGCCTCGGCACCCTGATGACCGCCGGTACCTTCCGGCTGCCGGGCGTCACCGCGATCCAGGTGGCCCAGGTCGACGCGATGAGCGGCGGCCGGGTCGAGTTCGGCCTCGGCGCCGGCTGGTACGAGGCCGAGCACACCGCCTACGGCATCCCCTTCCCGAAGGAGAAGTTCGGCCGGCTGGAGGAGCAGCTGGAGATCATCACCGGGCTGTGGCGGACCAAGCTCGGCGACACCTTCGACTTCGCCGGGAAGTACTACACGCTCACCGACTCGCCGGCGCTGCCCAAGCCCGTCCAGGAGCGGATCCCGGTGCTGGTCGGCGGCCTCGGCCCGAAGCGCACCCCGGCGCTGGCCGCCCGCTTCGCCGACGAGTTCAACCTGCCGTTCGCCTCGCTGGACGACACCGCCGCGCAGTTCGGCCGGGTCCGGGCCGCCGTCGAGCGGGCCGGCCGTTCGGCCGACGAGCTGGTGTACTCCAACGCCCTGGTGCTCTGCGTCGGCCGGGACGACGCCGAGGTGGCCCGCCGGGCCGCCGCGATCGGCCGCGAGGTGGCCGAGCTGAAGGAGAACGGCCTGGCCGGCACCCCGGACGAGGTCGTGGAGAAGCTGGGCCGGTACGCGGCGGTCGGCAGCCGGCGGGTCTACCTCCAGGTGCTGGACCTGGGCGACCTCGACCACCTGGAGCTGGTCGCCTCCCGGGTCGCCCCGCAGCTGGGCTAGCGGCCGCGTCCCGCAGCTGGGGCCGCGTCCCACAGCGGCCCTCCGTGCCCGCCCTGACCACGGGCTTTACTCGTTCTTGGGAATGCGCCATGCTCCTGGGACGGGAACAGCGGGGGGAGGGCCGGTGACGGGCGTACGAACATCGCGGGCGGCGGTGCCACGGGTGCCGCCGCCCCGCAGTACGGGCAGTCGGGTGGTCCGCGCCGGGGTGCACGAGCTGCGCGGCCCCGGCCCGGCCGCCCTGCACTACCCCGCCGGTGACCTGCTGGTCGTCACCGGCCTGCCCGGCAGCGGCAAGAGCACCCTGATGCGCCGCTGCGTCCGCGCCCCGCTGGTCGACTCCCAGCTGGTCCGCGAGGAGTACGCGGCCCGGCTGCCCGGGCGCCTCCCGTACGCGCTCTACCGCCCGTTCGTCCGGCTCGCCCACTACCGGCGGCTGCGCCGGGCCGTCCTGGACGGCGGCCCGCTCGCGGTGCACGACTGCGGCACGCTGCCCTTCGTCCGGGCCTGGCTCACCCGCGCCGCCGAACGGCAGGGCCGCCGGGTGCACCTGCTGCTGCTCGACGCCGACCCGGCCGAGGCCCGGGTGGGGCAGCGGCGGCGCGGGCGGCGGGTCTCGCGCTACGCCTTCGCCCGGCACCGGCGCGCGGCCGCCCGGCTGCGCCGGCTGCTGCTCGGGGCGGGGCGGCCGCCGGTCGGCTGTGCGTCGGCCGTGGTACTCGACCGGGGTGCCACGCGCGCCCTGCGGGAGATCGACTTCTCGGCGTCGTAGTCTCGTGCGGGTCCGCGCCGGGCGCCGGTCGCAGGTGGGCGGGCCCGATGAGCGGTCGAATCCCCGTCAACTCCCCCGTCAGGAGCGCTGATGCGCCGTACTGCCCGGGTGCGCTCGCGTGCCCCCCGCCTGTTCCCCTGCGCCGCCGCGCTGGTCGCCGCGGCCGGTCTGAGCCAGTTCGCGGCGCCGGCCCCGCACCGCGCGGTGGCGACGGCCGTCTGCGAGGGAGCCGACGCCGCGGCCCGCAAGCCGGCCGGCAGCCGGGCGGGCGGGGACCCGAACGCCGTCAGCGCCGGCGAGGCCCGGGCGATGCAGGCGGACCTGGCCGACCGGCTCGCCAAGCTCGGCTCCGCCCACATCCCGCTGGCCGCCGCCCCGACCAGCATTCCGGTGTACGTCCACGTGATCCACTCCGGGGGCGCCGGCCGGCTGGACGAGGGAGTCGTCGCCGCCCAGATCGACCACCTGAACGCCACCTACGGCGGCCAGGGCGAGGGCAACACGCCCACGCGGTTCCACTTCGAGCTGGCCGGCGCCGACTGGACCGACAACGCCGGCTGGTACACCGGCATGACCCCCGGCTCCGCCGCCGAGCAGGCGATGAAGACCGCCCTGCGCAAGGGCGACCAGGGCACCCTCAACCTCTACACCGCCCACCTCGGACAGTCCCTGCTCGGCTGGTCCACCTTCCCCAACGCCTACCGCTCCCACCCGACCGACGACGGCGTGGTCATCCTGGACGACTCGCTGCCCGGTGGCCCGGCCACCCACTACAACGAGGGCAACACCGCCACCCACGAGATCGGCCACTGGCTCGGCCTCTTCCACACCTTCCAGGGCGGCTGCCTGCCCCCGGGCGACTACGTGGACGACACCCCGCCCGAGCGCAGCCCCGGCTACGGCTGCCCCCAGGGCCGCCACAGCTGCCCGGCCGGCGGGCTCGACCCGATCCACAACTTCATGGACTACGGCTACGACTCCTGCATGACCCAGTTCACCCCGGGTCAGGTCCAGCTGATGTCCAACTCATGGACTGCCTACCGTAGTTGAATCAGAGGGAGACCTCGCGGCAGAGCCGCGTCCGGTCGTCGGCAGCGCCGGTACGCGGCGCGGCAATTGCCGACCATTTGTCCGATTTGATCTATGTTTGGCGAGTTGGGACCGAGCAGGAGCAACCGAAGGAGACACGGCATGAGTGACAACCCCCGGATCGTCGTCGGTGTGGACGGCTCACCCGCCTCGGAGCAGGCGCTGCGCTGGGCGGTCGACTACGCCAAGGCCGTCGGCGGGACCATCGACGCGGTCGCCGCCTGGGAGTACCCGGCCTTCTACGGATGGGGCGGCACGAGCGTGCCGGCCGAGGTCTACAACCCGGAGGAACTCGCCGGACGGACCCTCGCCGAGAGCGTCACCAAGGTCGTCGGCCAGGACGCGGGCGTGCCGATCAGGGAGAGCGTGGTGCCCGGCAACGCGGCGGGCGCCCTGCTACAGACCGCCAAGGGCGCCGCGCTGCTGGTCGTCGGCAGCCGCGGCCTCGGCGGCTTCTCCGGCGTGCTGCTCGGCTCGGTCAGCCGCCACCTCACCGAGCACGCGCCCTGCCCGGTCGTCGTGGTGCGCGAGGGCCACGCCGAGGGCGGTGCCCACTCGGTGTAGTGCCACCGGGGGCGGCGCCGCACCGGGCCGCCACGCGGACCAGAATGGAGTCATGCCAGAAGGTGACTCCATCTACCGCGTGGCGGCCCGGCTGCACGACTCCCTCGCCGGACAGCTGCTGACCAGCGCAGAACTGCGGGTGCCCGCGCTCGCCACCGCCGCGCTCGCCGGGCGCCGGGTGCTGGAGGTCCGCCCGCGCGGCAAGCACCTGCTGACCCGTCTCGAAGGCGGCCTCACCCTGCACACCCACCTGCGGATGGACGGCCACTGGGAGGTCTACCGGCCCGGCGAGCGCTGGAGCGGCGGCCCCGCCTGGCAGATCCGCGCCCTGCTCGGCACCGAGCACGGCACCGCCGTCGGCTACCGCCTCCCGGTCGTCGAGCTGCTGCGCACCGCCGACGAGCGGCGGGCCGTCGGCCACCTCGGCCCGGACCTGCTCGGCCCCGACTGGGACCCGGTCGAGGCCGTCCGCCGACTCCTCGCCCGCCCCGCCCGGCCCCTCGTCGAGGCCCTGCTCGACCAGCGCAACCTGGCCGGCATCGGCAACGTCTACGCCAACGAGCTGTGCTTCGTGGCCGGGGTGACCCCGTGGACCGAGGTCGGCGAAGTCCCGCACCCCGACCGGCTGGTGGAGCGCGCCCGGCAGATGCTGGAGGCCAACAAGCTGCGGCCCGGCCACATCACCACCGGCGACACCCGGCCCGGCTACCGGCACTGGGTCTACGGCCGGGCCGGACGGCCCTGCCCGCGCTGCGTCACGCCCGTCCTGACCGGGCGCCAGGGCGACGCCCCGCGCGACCGGGCGGTGTTCTGGTGCCCGTACTGCCAGCGCGGACCGGCCCCCGCGGGCCGGGCCTGACCGGCGGATCCCCGCCGGGCCCGCCGGAACCGGCCGGTCAGGCCCTACGACCGCTCGACCAGGGCGGGGTGCCGAGGGTCGTCCACCCGGACGATGACGTCGGCGGCCTCGGCCGGCCCGGTCTCCGCCTCGTAGCGGGCGAAGGCGGGCAGCGTCCACTGCTGGTCGGCCGGGGTACGGCGGGCCAGTGCGGCCGGGGAGAGCGCCAGATGGACGGTCAGCTCCAGCGGCAGCCAGCGGCCGAGCAGCAGCGCGCCGTCCAGCAACAGCACGCCCCCGGGCGGGAGCCGGACGTACGGGGCGCGGGTCGAGCGGTCGGTGGCCGGGTCGCGCAGCGAGGGCAGCACCCGGCCGCTGCCACCCGGCTCCAGCGGGTCCAGCACCTCGCGCAGCAGCGCGCCGTCGTCCAGCCAGAGGTCGTGGAAGGCGTCCGTGTCCCGGTGGCCGTACTCCAGCCGGATCGAGGCCGGGCGCAGGAAGTCCGCCGCCGAGACCCGCAGCGCGGGGCGGCCGCGCAGCCGCAGCGGCTCCACCAGGGCGTCGGCGAGCAGCTCGGGCCGGGCGGCCGCGGCGCCGTCCACGGCGATCCGCAGCCATCGCTCGCCGGCGCCGGGCAGCGCGGTGATCCGGTCGGCGAGCAGCTCGGCCAGCTTGTCGGGGGAGATCGGGCGTACCTGCACCAGGCCATCCTGCCGTTCGTCGGGCCGTTCGGGTCAACGGGGGGCGTCCGGCCGTCAGGCCGTCGGGAGGGCGTGCAGGACGTCGTCGTGGCCGGCGTAGAGGCGGCTCCCGTCGGTGGTGACGGTCCAGACGTCCTTGCCCGGGCCGGAGTCGTGGAAGGTCCAGCCCGGTCGGCCGGTGGCGACGTTGACCGCGCAGACCCCGACGGCCGCCGGGCCCGGGACGTACAGCGTGCCGTCGAGGAGCAGCGGACGGCTGCGGCGGTCCATCGGGAACGGCAGCCTGCAGGACCAGAGCACGACGCCGGTGGCCGCGTCGTGGCAGGTGACGACGCCGCTGTCGCGCGGGACGAACACCCGGGGGCCCTCCGCGACGGGCGGCAGCGCCCGCCAGGACTCGCCCCGGGCGGGGGAGTGGGTCCAGGCCGTCTCGCCCGAAGGGCGCAGCAGGCGGACCCCGCCGGTGCCGTCCGGGACGAGGAAGTTCTCGCTGTCGGTGGTGCACCAGCGCAGGTCCTCGTCGCCGGGGGCGGTCCACACCTCGCGGCCGGTGGCGGCGTCCCGGACCACCAGCTCGGTGCGGGTGCCCAGGGAGCGGACGCAGGCCAGCAGACGGGTGCCGCCCCCGGTCGGCGGGACGACCGGCCGCTCCTGGTCCTCGCCGGCGACGGACCACAGGACCGAGCGGTCCGCGACCCGCAGGGCGAAGACCCGGCTGCTCGGCACGGTGCCGTCCGCGCGGGGCCAACCCCAGGCGTAGGCGTAGAGGACGCCGTCGGCCAGGCCGGCCAGCTGGATCCGGCCCTGCAGCTCATCGGGCAGCGGCAGACTCCAGTCGGCGGACGCGTCCGTCAGGTGGTGGGCATCGAGATGCCCCCGGGAGGTGGCGGAGAAGAGCTGCTCGGGCCCGACCACGACCTGACTGAGGGGCACTTCGACGTCGCTCGGCCAGTTCGCGGGCGGCGGAGGGTCGAACACCAGCAGCCGCCCGGGGCCGCCACCGACCGGGTCGAGGACCTGCAGCCCGGCCTTCGACAGGAACACCGGGCGCCGCGGCGGGGCGACCAGCCGCTCGGGGGTCATCGCCTGCGCGCCCCGGTACGTCCACAGCGGCGTCGGCCCGGACTGCGCGGTCGGCACCGGCTCGGACGGCTCCGGCGTCGGCCCGCCGGCCGAGCGGCCCAGCGCCCAGGCCGCCCCGCCGAGCGCCAGCACCCCCGCCCCGGCCAGCAGGCCCCGGCGGCTCAACCGCGGCCCGCCCCCGCCGCCGCCGATCACGTCCCCGGGTACCTCGGCCCCGTCGCCCGCCTCATCCCACTGCCACGAAGCATCCCGCGCGGCCCCCTCGGACGACGGCGACTGCATACCGCTCTCGCTTCCACCCCCGGCGGCCTCGGCGCCACCACCCGCCGGGAGGATATCGAACGGTCCCCGAACCATCCGAAGTCGTCGCTGTGCTGCACTAGGCTGTGGCTCAGCACAGGCCCGCGCAGGAGACCGGGGAGGTACGCCGTGACGGCCGAGATGATCGCACCCGAGTGGATGCACCGGCAGATCACCAGTGAGGAGTACGACTCCTGGACTGAGGAACAGTGTGCGGGCGTAGAGATCGTCGACGGGATGGTGGTCGTGAGTCCGAGCGCCTCGATTCTCCACAAGCGGCTCGCGCGCTACCTGGCGAACGCTCTGGACCAGGCGGGCGGCGAGGACTGGAACGCCGACACCGACTTCGACGTGCGGCTGCAGGACGTGCCGCTCAACAACCGTCGGCCCGACGTGGTGGTCTACCGCAGGGACGCTGTCCACGAGACTCCGGCCAGACCGAGCAACGTGCTGCTGCTGGTCGAGGTCGTCTCGCCGGGCTCGGAGACCACCGACCGGGTGGTCAAGTTCGACCAGTACGCCAAGGCGGGCATCCCCTTCTACTGGCGGGTCGAGCAGGCGCCAGGCCGGGTGCCGGTCGTCCACACGTACGTGCTGGACGCTGCCGGTCGGTCGTACCGTGCGGATGAGCTGTTCACGGGGCTGGTGAAGGCAGTGGTGCCGTACCCGGTGGAGGTCGACCTCACCGAGCTGTAGGACGTCACCCTCCCGGCGGATGGTCCGCGAGGCCGTTCCGGGCCGCCGCGGTGGTGTGCGTGGGGCCGATGGGCCGGCCGGGGCGGCAGGGGCTCGCCTTGACAGGGTTCCGGGCCGGACGTAGCAAGGGAGCATGCGCCATCCGCAGGCGGCCGGCGGGGCCGCCGAGCCGGTCCGTGGGGCGGGCCCGGAGACGGCTTCGGAACCGGTCCTGGAAACGGCTCCGGAACCGCTGTCGGTGGCGCTCGGGGAGGGGGCCGCGCTCCCGGAGGCGGTGCACGAGCGGGACGCGCTGCTGGCGGAGGCCGTGCGGCGGGTGCTGGGGTCGACCGGGGCGTACGGGGCGATGGTTTACCTGCGGTCGCGGGACCGGCGGTCTCTGGTGCTGCGCACCATCGCGGGAGTGCCGCTGTCGATCATGAGTCCGTTCCGCCGGGTCGCGGCCGCCGGGCCGCTTCCGGTCGCGGTGTGCTTCCGGACCGGCCGGAGCGTCACGCTGTCCGACCCCGAGGAGACCATGCGGCGCTTCCCGCAGTTCGCGGTCGGGCTGCCGTACGAACTCGTTTCGGCCTGTGTGGCGGTGGGGCACGGCGGGGAGCGGTTCGGGGTGCTGAGCGTGCTGTGGCCGGCCTCGGACGACGGTGTGCCGGCCCAGGAAGGCGGGCAGCTGGCGGCGATCGCCTCCCGACTGGGCGCCGGGCTGGCCGAGTTGACGGCGGTCGGGCAGTCGGTCGAGCCGGGGGGTGACGCCGCCGTGGTGGAGCTGCCGTCGCCCTCCGTGCCCACCACCCGGGTCGGGCTGTTCGACTGGGACGTGGCCAGCGGGGCGCTGGCCGCGGACGTGCAGTTCCGGGAGATCTTCGGTTTCGCGCCCGGCGAGTTCGACGGCACGGTGGGCTGTCTGACCGGGCGGATCGCCCCCGGGGACGTGCCCGAGTTCCGGGCCGCCGCCCGGACCGCCCTGGAGCGCGGCGAGGTGCTGGCCGCCCGGGTGCGGGTGCTCGGGCCGGCCGGGCGCCCGTACCCGGTGGAGCTGTGGGCCCGGGTGCCCGGCGCGATCTCCGAGGGCGGGACCCGCCTGGTCGGCGCCGTCCTGGACGTGCGCACCCTGACCGCCGCCGCGGCCGCCGTGGAGCGGCTGCGCGAGGGCGTGTTCTCGCTCGACCCGGACGGCCTGGTCGGCTACGTCAACCGGGCCGCCGAGCCGCTGCTGCGGGCGACCCGGGAGGAGCTGATCGGCCACCACCCGTGGGAGGTGCTGCCCTGGCTCGCCGACCCCTTCTACGAGAACCGCTACCGCGCGGCCCTGCTCTCCCAGCAGCCCACCACCTTCCTGGCCGCCCGCCCGCCGGACGGCTGGCTCGCCTTCTCCCTGTTCCCCGACGCGCACGGCGTCACCGGCCGGGTGGTCGCCGCCGAGTCCCCGCCGGGTGCGGCCGCCCCGCCGACCGCGGCCCCGCCCGGCCCCGGCGCGGGCGGCACGGGCGCGACGGGCGGCGTGGGCAGCACCCACCACCTGCTCCAGCTGGCCAGCGCGCTCACCGAGGCCGTCACCGTGCGCGACGTGTGCCGGGCGGTGGCCGAGGAGATCCTCCCGGCGTTCGGCGGCCAGGAGCTCGCCATCTACGGGGTGCACGAGCAGCGGCTGCACCTGGTCTCGCAGACCGGCTACCCGGACGGCTTCCTGGACGGCTTCGAGGGCACCCCGATCGACGCCCGCGTCCCCGGCGCCGAGACGCTCAGCACCGGCACCCCGATCTTCTTCGAGTCGGTGCGCGAACTCGCCGCCGCCTACCCGGGCCTGGCCCTGGACGAGATGGGCGCGTGGGCGTTCCTGCCGCTGATCGCCTCCGGCCGTCCGGTCGGCAGCTGCATCCTCGGCTTCGACTGCGCGCACCCCTTCACCCTTGAGGAGCGCGGGCTGCTCACCGGTCTCGGCGGCTTCATCGCCCAGGCGCTGGAGCGCGCCCGGCTGTACGACGCCGAGTTCGCCCTGGCCCGCGGCCTACAGCAGGCCCTGCTGCCGCACCGGCTGCCGCAGGTCCCCGGCATCCGGACCGCCGCCCGCTACCTGCCCGGCACCCAGGGCATGGAGATCGGCGGCGACTGGTACGACGAGATCGTCACCGGCGCCGACCTCACCCTGGTGATCGGCGACGTCGAGGGCCACAGCGTCGCCGCCGCCGCGGCGATGGGCCAGCTGCGCAGCGCCGTCCGCGCCTTCGCCAGCGGAGGCGAGCCGCCCGACCGGGTGCTCGCCCGCACCAACCGGCTGCTGCTGGACCTCGATCCCGGACTGCTCGCCAGCTGCTGCCTGATCCGCCTCACCCCCGCGGACGGCACGGCGCGGATCGGCCGGGCCGGGCACCTGCCGCCGGTGCTGCGCCACCCGGACGGGCGGGCCGAGGCGCTGTACGTCCCGGGCGGGCCGCTGCTGGGCGTGGACGACCGGGCCGCGTACCCGGTCAGCAAGCTGAGGCTGCGGCCCGGCTCGCTGCTCGTCCTCTACACCGACGGGCTGGTGGAGGACCCGGCGCTGGCGATCGACCAGGGGGTGGACCGGCTGCGGGCCGCGCTGGCGCACGGCCGGGCGGGGGAGGAGCTGGAGGAGCTGGCCGAGCGGTTGGTGCGCGAGGTCGGCTCGACCGGGCGGGTGGACGACATGGCGCTGCTGCTCACGGCCTTCGAGGGCGGCGCCGGGCGGGCCCCCGGACCGGCGACTTTCGTCGGCGCGGAGGGCGACGAAGGGTGACCGCGGGCGCGGCGCCCGGCCGGTTAGCCTCGACGGGTGGAAGCAATCGCACGGGCCTGGTCGAAGGCGGTACGGACGGCACTGCCGGGGCCCTGGCGGCCCCGGCGGGTGGTGGGCGAGGCCGTGCTGGCCGTACTGATGGGCGTGGTCGCCGGCCTGCTGGAGGCGGTCGTCCGCACCGACCTGGCGGTGCCGTTCGGGCTCGCGGTCGCTGTGCTGTGGGTGCTGCGGAAGGGCTTCCCGGCGACCGTGCTGGTGCTGACCGGGGTGATCGCGGGCTGGTCGCTCGGACCGATGCCGCTGCTGGTGTGCGCGGGCTGGGCGGCCGGGGCGCGGATCAGCCGGGTGTGGCGGCTGGTCGGCGCCTTCGTGCTGAGCTATCTGATGTTCTCCACGTTCGGGATGCTCAAGGACGGTGAGGCGGGCTCTTCCAAGCTGATCATCGGACTGTCGCTCGGCGTCTTCCTGGTCTTCGCCGTCCTGCCCGCGCTCTACAGCCGCTACCGGGCGCAGCGCCGCGCCCTGCTGGACGCGCTCCAGGAGCGCAACGACCAGCTGGTGCGCGAGCGGGCGATGGTGGTCCACCAGGCGCGGCTGCGCGAGCGGCACCGGATCGCCCAGGACATGCACGACAGCCTGGGCCACCAGCTCGCACTGATCTCCGTGCACTCGGGCGCGTTGGAGGTCGACCGCACCCTCAACGACCGGCAGCGGGAGGCGGTCGGGGTGCTGCGGCAGGCGGCGGTCGCGGCGATGCGCGAGCTGCGCGAAGTGGTCGGGGTGCTGCACCACGAGTCGACGGCGCTGCCGTCCGCGGTCGGTGCACCGGGCGCGGCGCCGGCCCGCGGCGGGGTGGACGGGGTCGAGGGGCTGGCGGAGTCCTCCCGGGCGGCCGGGGCCTCGGTGGCGTTCTCCACCGAGGGCGAGCGGCGCCCGCTCGCGGCCGCGGTCGACCACGCGGCGTACCGGATCGTGCAGGAGGCGCTCACCAACGCGCACAAGCACGCCCCCGGCGCGCCAATCGCGGTCGCGCTCCGCTACGAGCCGGACGCGCTAGTGGTCGAGGTCACCAACCCCCGCGCGCCGGCGCTCATCGGCGCACACACCGGCGCGGGCCCGGCGGTGAGCGGCGGACAGGGGCTGGCCGGGCTGCGTGAGCGCGCCCGGCTGGTCGGTGGCATGGTGCACGCCGGGCCGACGCCCGAGGAGGGCTTCCGGCTGGCGGCCGTCCTCCCGTACGAGGGAGCGGAGGCCGACGGCGCCGCCGCCCCGGCGGGGGAGGAGGACTGGGTGTTCGGCGGTCTGCCGCCGGACGACGGGACGGACGGCCGTCAGCGGCGTCCGGCGCTCGGCTGTGCGGCCGGGGTGGGTGCGATCGCGCTGATCGTGGCGGGACTGGTGGTCTGGGGCGTGGTGGCCTTCGTCCGGGGCACCGACGATTCGACGGTCCGGCAGTCGGTCTACGACCAGATCCAGCCGGGCCAGTCGCGGGTCGAGGTGATGCGCCGACTGCCGCCCGGCAACGACTTCTTCACCGCCGACTACCAGCGCGCCGGGCCGCCCAGGCCCGAGGGTTCGCACTGCCGCTGGTACTCACTGGACAAGGTCGAGCCGGGCGACTCCTGGTCGGACAACCACGTGGCGCGGTTCTGCTTCAAGGACGGGGTGCTGGTGGACAAGGCGGAGTACGTCACCAAGGACTGACCTCGCGCCCGTCGCGCCCATCGGGCCCGCCCCGCCCGGCCCGGGCGGGAGGCGGGGGCGGCCGGGATGTGAGGATGGTGCCCCAGTCGCATCACCGTTCGAGGGGAATGACCAGCGTGATCCGAGTCCTCGTCGCCGACGACGAGCCGCTCATCCGGGCCGGGATCAGGATGATCCTGGGGTCGGCCGACGACATCGAGGTGGTCGCCGAGGCCGCCGACGGCCGAGAGGCGCTGGACCTGGCCCGGGCGCACCGGGTGGACGTCGTCCTGCTGGACATCCAGATGCCGGTGATGGACGGACTGACGGCGCTCCGGGAGCTCGGCAGGGTCGTACCCGGCGCGCGGGCGATCATTCTCACCACCTTCGGGGAGCGCGAGAACGTCCTGCGCGCCGTGACCGAGGGCGGCGCCGGGTTCCTGCTCAAGGACACTGCGCCGAACGAGTTGATCCAGGCCGTCCGGGCAGCGGCCGGCGGGAACGCCTTCCTCTCCCCGGCCGCCACCCGGCACATCGTCGACTCGCTCGCCTCCGGGCGCAGCGCCTCGGCGGCCGCCCGCGGGGCGGAGGCGCGGCGCCGGCTGGAGGTGCTCACCGGGCGCGAGCTGGAGGTGCTGGGGCTGCTCGGGGAGGGCCTGTCCAACGCGGACGCGGGGGCCCGGATCCACATGAGCGAGGCGACGGTGAAGACGTACGTCAGCCGGATCCTGGCCAAGCTGGGCTGTGAGAACCGGGTCCAGGCGGCGCTGCTGGCGCGGGACGCGGAGCTCGACGGTCGTCACTGAGCGCGTTCCCGTCGCCACGGAACGCGTTCATGGTGGCGGATGCCACTCGACTGCCGCTTCGAATCGGGAACTCCGGATGCACTGGTGACGGTGCGTCAGTTCTCGGTTGCGGACGGTCGATGGTGTGCGGGACTTTACGGATGGACAGATGTGAGCACGGGCACGGAAATTGATCGTTAGATCTTTAAAATGCGGTCAAACCCGGTCGAACCGGGCGCCGTTTCTTGATCGATACCGCCGGTAACAGTCAACTGACCTGCGAAGACCAAGAATTGCTTGCTGCGCCCCGGACATGCCCCTAGCTTTCTTGGCGGCGCAACGAGCGCCACCCGGGTTCACCCCGACGCACGGCCCGCCGACTGACCCCCGGCGCGAGGGCGGTGCCCGCCGACGAGACCGGCTCGAACAGGGCCGTCGGCGAGCGGAGGTGACCGGGGCGGCACGGCACGTCCGACACGTGCCCGGCCGCCCGACGAGTGAGGTGAGCGCAACCGACCGGCCCATGTCCCGGGCCTGGTTCCGCCTGCCCGCCCGGGGCTTGTCGAGAGGACCTTGCATGACTTCCCGTCACGAGACCGCCGCTGCCACCGACACCGCCGCCACCGGCAAGCGCAACCGCCTGCGGATGGCGGTCGTCGCAGGTGCCGCCGTCGCGGCCCTGCCGGTGGCCGGCCTCGTCACGGCCACCTCGGCCTCCGCCGCACCCTCCTCCACCTGGGACACCGTCGCCCAGTGCGAGAGCGGCGGGAACTGGAGCATCAGCACCGGCAACGGCTTCCACGGCGGACTGCAGTTCACCCCCTCCACCTGGGCCGCGTACGGCGGGACCGCGTACGCCCCGCAGGCCGACCAGGCGACCAGGGCGCAGCAGATCGCCGTCGCCGAGAAGGTACTCGCCTCGCAGGGGCCGGGCGCCTGGCCCGTCTGCTCCAGGAAGGCGGGCCTGAGCAAGGGCGGCGCCCCGGCCGCCGTCGACACCTCGGCGGGCTCCGGTTCCTCGGACCCGGGCCCGGCCGCCAAGCCGGCCAAGCGCGCCGCGAAGGCGGCCCCCAAGGCCGCGCAGCAGGCCGCCCCGAAGGCGAAGTCGCAGGCTCCGAAGGCCGCGCAGGGCCGTCCGTCGGCCAAGCCGGTGCAGTCGGCGCCCGCGGCGGAGAAGAACGCCTCCGGCGGCAGCTACACCGTCAGGAGCGGTGACACGCTGAGCGACATCGCCGCCAAGTTCGGCGTCGACACCGTCAGCCTGTACAGCGAGAACGCCCGCACCATCGGCGCCGACCCGGACCTGATCTTCCCGGGGCAGACGCTGACCGTGTGACGCCGGACCACCGGTGACCCGCGTCGAGCGGCCACCCCTGTGCGGGGTGGCCGCTCGACGCGTTCGGTGGATCACTGCATCGGTAGGGTCACATGATGGTCCGACTGGTGCGGCCGATTCGTCGGCCAGACCCAACTGGACCGGGCAGCCGGCGGTCGGGTCGTACTACCGCTATGCGCCCCCGGGGCGCGCGGGGTTGTAGTTGAACATTGAACGTGATGTCTGAATACCGCCGGAGATGTCAAGGAATCCGGATCAGGATCGACGTACACGCCGAGGGCGGAACACCGGCCGGAACACCGGCAGGGGCCGCGATCGGAACACGTGAACGAGGAGACCTGAAGAGATGACGATGAACGGTACGGCGGCGCTCGACGGCAAGGTGGCCCTGGTGACCGGCGGCAGCCGGGGGATCGGGGCGGCGGTCGCGCTGCGGCTGGCCGAGGACGGCGCCGACGTGGCGCTGACCTACCAGGGCTCGGCCGATCGGGCCGAGGAGGTGGTCGCGAAGATCACCGCGATGGGACGGACCGGCTGGGCCGTGCGCGCCGACAGCGCCGACCCGGAGGCCGTGCACGCCGCGGTGGCCGCGGTCGCCGAGCGGTTCGGGCGGCTGGACATCCTGGTGAACAACGCGGGCGTCGGCGCGGGCGGGCCGATCGAGGAGGTCGCACTGGAGGAACTCGACCGGGTGCTGGAGGTGAACGTCCGGGCGCCGTACCTGTACGCCCAGGCGGCGGTGAAGCACCTGACCGAGGGCGGGCGGATCGTCAGCATCGGCAGCTGCATCGCCCAGCGGGTCGTCTTCCCCGGCGCCGCGCTCTACGCGACCAGCAAGGCCGCGCTGATCGGCCTCACCAAGGCGCTGGCCAGGGAGCTCGGCCCGCGCGGGATCACCGTCAACCTGGTCCACCCGGGCCCGATCGACACCGAGATGAACCCGGCCGACGGCCCGTCCGCCGACTTCCAGCGCGGCTTCGTCGCCCTCGGCCGGTACGGCGCGGTGAACGAGGTGGCGGGCGCCGTCTCCTACCTGGTGGGTGAGGACGGCCGGTACGTCAGCGGTGCGGAGCTGTCGGTGGACGGCGGATTCTCCGCCTGATCTCCCGCCGGACCGGGGGCGGCGGCGTCGTGCCGGGCGCTCGGGTGTCGTGCCCGGCGGTTGCCGGTGCCCGCGCTTACGATCGCCCGGCACGATCCGTGCGCCCCCGACCGAGAGGTGTGCCATGACCGCGGTGGACGACCCGATCGAGCTGCTCGCCCGGGCCCTCGCCCAGACCGCCGGCCTGATCGACGGCACCGGCGTCGAGCTGGCCGGCCACCCGACCCCCTGCCGCTCCTGGGACGTCGGCGACTTGGTCAGCCACCTCCTGTTCGACCTGCGGCAGTTCACCCTGCGGGCCGAGGGCGGGCAGCCGGACTGGTCGCAGTCCTTCGAGCGGGTGGAGGAGGACTGGCTGCACGCCTTCGAGGCCGGCGCCGAGCGGCTGGTTACGGCCTGGCGCGCCGCCGGGGACCTCACCGGCACGGTGTCGGCCCCCGGCGGCGCCATCCTCCCGGCGCGCTTCCCGGTCGATCAGCAGACCGCCGAATTCGCCGTCCATGCCTGGGACTTGGCGCGCGCCACCGGCCAGTCCACCGAGGGCCTGGACCACGAGGTCGCGCTCGCCGCGCTCGACTGGGCCCGCGGCGCCCTCAGGCCCGAGTACCGCGGCGAGGAGGCGGAGCACCACGCCTTCGGCCCCGAGGTCCCCGCGCCGGCGGACGCCCCGGCGTACGACCGGCTGGCCGCCTTCTTCGGCCGCGACCCCTGGGCGGCCGTCGAAGTCTAGGTTTTCCAACTCCCGCCGCCGACGACTGGTACGACGTCCTGGCCGGGGCGGCCGCGCTCAGGGGTGCCGCCGCGTCAGTGCACGTGTCCGCCCGCCGCCGCCCGCTTGATCGCCTCGCGGATGCGCGGGTAGCTGCCGCAGCGGCAGATGTTCTGGATCTGGTCGATGTCCGCGTCCGTCGGGTTGGGGGTGCGGCGCAGCAGTGCGACGGCCGTCATGATCTGGCCCGGCTGGCAGAAGCCGCACTGGGCGACGTCGCAGTCGATCCAGGCCTCCTGCACGGGGTGGAGGGTGTCGCCGTCGGCGAGGCCCTCGATGGTGGTGACGGTGCGGCCCTCGCAGTCCTTGACGGAGTGGGTGCAGGGCTGGAACTCCTGGCCGTCGAGGTGGCTGGTGCAGGCCCGGCAGACGCCCACCCCGCAGCCGTACTTGGGGCCGGTGACGCCGAGCTTGTCGCGGAGGACCCAGAGCAGCGGCATGTCGTCCGGGGCGTCGACGGTGACGGACTGCCCGTTGAGGACGAAGGTGTGGGTGGGCATGGGGAGTCGATGTCCTTGGTTCCGGGCGGTCAGAAGGCGGTGTCGGTTCGGAGGTCGGTGCTGGTGCGGAGGTCGGTGCTGGTGCGGAGGTCGGTGCCGGTTCAGAAGTTGATCGGGAAGGAGCGCGGGCTGGTGCCGGTCGCCCGGGCGTAGGCGTTGGCGACCGCGGCGGAGGCCGCCGGGACGCCCAACTCGCCGGCGCCGCCCGGGGATCCGCTCGACGGCATGAGGTGGATCTCGACCGTCGGCGGGGTGTTGCGCTGCCGGGCGTAGTGGAAGTCGGCGTAACTTCCTTCCCGGAAGGCGCCGTTGTCGAGGTGGTTGCCGGCCTGGAGGATCACCGAGATGCCGTCGCTCAGGGCGCCGGTCAACTGGGCTTCCAGACCACGGGGGTTGATGACCTGGCCGACGTCGGCGGCGATGACGGCCTTGGTGACCCGGGGGTTGGCGCGGTCGGTGGCATCGAGTTCGACCAGGTAGGCGACCCGGCCGCCGTTCTCGTCGTGGTAGCCGACGCCCTGGGCCTGGCCGGCCGGCATCGGGCGGCCCCAGCTGCCGGCCTTGGCGACGGTGTCCAGCAGCGCCTGCCCGGCGGTGTCGCGCAGCCGGGCGCGGCGGAAGGCGACCTCGTCCTGGCCCATCCGGCGGGCGAGTTCGTCCATCATGATCTCGTCGGCGACCCGGACCATGCCCGAGTAGACCGAGCGCCAGCTGCCGGTGTGCATCTGCAGCGGCAGCTCGGCGAGCAGCTGGGTGGGGATGCCGACGTCGTACGGGTTCTTCTCGGTGAGCAGGAAGAAGGCCTGGGCGAGGCTGATCCCGGCGACCGACAGGTTGAACCCGGCTCCGGTGAGCGCCTCGCCGAGCCCGTGCGAGAGGTCGGTCCGGACGGTGGCGGCGCGGTGCTCCCAGGTGAGCACCTGGCCGAGGCCGTAGGTGGCGCGGATCCGGTGGTGGCTGGCGGGGCGCATCCGGCCGTGGCGCATGTCGTCGTTGCGGGTCCACATCAGCTTGACCGGGCGGCCGGCGGCCTTGGAGATCTGGGCGGCCTCCAGGGCGGCGTCGAAGAACAGCCGGCGCCCGAACGAGCCGCCGCCGCGTACGACGTGGACGGTGACGGCGCTCTGCGGCAGGCCGAGTTCGGCGGCGATGGTCTGCTGGGCGATGATCGGGCTCTGCGCGGCGAACCACAGCTCGGCGCGGCCCGGCCGCACGTCGGCGACGGCGGTCAGCACCTCCATCGGGGCGTGGTTGACGAAGGCGAAGTCGAACTCGCCGTCCAGGTACGGGGTGAGCAGCGGCGGCAGCAGGAACGGCGCGTGGGCGGCGCGCAGCTGTGCCTGGACGTCGGCGGTGGACAGGCCGGCGACCGGGCCGGGGTTCCAGGTGGTGCGCAGCGCGTCGCGGGCCTTGAGCGCCTGGTCGAAGGTCTCGGCGAGGACGGCGACGCCGCTGGGGATCCGGACCACGGCGAGCACGCCGGGCATGGCGCGGGCGACGGAGGCGTCCAGGGACTTGAGGGTGCCGTTGACGGTGGTCGGGCGGGCGACCACGGTGGGTGCGGCGCCCGGGATCTGCAGGTCCCCGGTGTACTTGGCGCGCCCGGTGACGATGTCGCGGGCGTCGATGCGTCCGGTCGGCTGTCCCACCAGCCGGCGCTGGTCGGCCGGCTTGGGCGTGGCGGGCACGGCGGGCACGACCACCGAGGCCGCGTCGGCGGCGAGTTCGCCGAAGCCGAGGCGGCGGCCGTCGGGGGCGAGGACGGCGGAGTCGGCGGTGCGCAGTCCGCTCGCCGGAACGTTCCAGCGGTGGGCGGCGGCGGTGACCAGCCGGGCGCGGGCGGCGGCGGCCGCGGCGCGTACCGGGTCGTACAGCGAGCGGACCGAGTTGGAGCCGCCGGTGAGCTGGTTGAAGAGCAGTTCGGGGCGGCCGTCGGAGAGCGGTACGTCCACGTCGGTGAGCTTGGCGTCGAGTTCGTCGGCGACCAGCATGGCGATCGCGGTGGTCAGGCCCTGGCCGACCTCCAGCCGGGGCAGGTGGAGCGCGGCACGCCCGGCGGGGGTGATTTCGAGTACCAGCAGGTGCGCGGTGGGCAGCCCGGCGAGGATCATCGCGTCGCCGAGGTCGAGGACGTCCGGGATGCCCGGCAGGCCGAGCAACTGCGGGGGCGCGGCCGCGTCCTGGGCGGCCGCGGCGGCGCGGACGGCGGCCTGGGCGGGGGCGGGTGCGGCGGCGTCGAGGCCGAGCCGGGCGGCGACGGTGAGGGTCGGGGCGGCCAGCAGGTAGGTGAGGAAGCGGCGGCGCCCGGTGTCCCCGGCGGGGCCCGCGGAGCTGTCGGAGGCGGTCGTCCCGGCGGGTCGTCCGGTGTCGCCCGGGTGGCCGGCGGAGTCCGAGGGGGCGATGGAGGTGCTGATGGGAGGAAACCCTTCAAGCCGGAGACGGCGCCGGATCGGGCGGGCACGGACGGCCCCGGCCCCGGTGCCGGATCGCGAACGCCGTTGAGCATAGGAGGGCACTACTGACGGGTCAACATGGCCAATCTTGGCCCTCCGGGCGGGTGGTGGAGGGGTTCCGTCCGCTTGGGGTGGCGGCGTCGGAGCGGGTACGGACGGCGCTTCGGCCGGGCGGCGGAGGCCGGGGCGAACCGGGGCCCGATCGTGCTTGTGGATCAACGGGGCTTCGTCGTACGGGAGTTCATTGCTCGCCCGACGGTGCGGCGGAGGCCGTCCGGCGGAGTGCAAGTGGCCCAGGGAAATTCAAGATCAATGGACCTGTCAGTCGGTCCATTTCATCCCTAGGCTGGGCGGTGCCCCGCTGAGAGCCGCCCCGGACGGTTGTGAACCTCCGGCCCGCGCGCCGCCCGTCCGACAGGAGACAAGTGCCGAACCAGAGCGCCGCCGGCTTCGCCCTGCTGCCCCCCGCCGGCCCCCAGCGCACGCTCGCCACAGCCCAGTTGGCGAGCGCGGTGGGCGACGGCGCCTACTACACCTGCTCCGCGCTCTACTTCACCCGCGTGGTCGGCATGTCACCGACCGCCCTCGGCCTCGGCCTCGCGATCGCCTGGGCGCTCGGCTCGCTGGCGGGTGTCCCGCTCGGCCACCTCGCCGACCGCCGTGGCCCGCGCCGCACCGCCGTGGCCCTCGCGCTCGGCACGGCCGCCGTGGTCGCCGCCCTCCTGGTGGTGCGCTCCTACGGGCTGTTCCTGCTCGCCGTCTGCCTCTACGCCACCGCGCAGTCCGGCCTCACCGCCGCCCGGCAGGCCCTGGTCGCGGGCCTGGTGCCGCGCGCCGAACGGACCGGACTGCTCGCCCACCTGCAGTCAACCCTCAACGGCGGACTGGCCGTTGGCGCCGCCATCGGCGGCATCGCGCTGACCGTCGGCACCCGCACCGCCTACCTCGGCGCCTTCACCGTCACCGCGCTCGGCTTCCTGGCCGGTGCGCTGGTCCTGCGGCGGCTGCCCGAAGTCCCGCCCGCGCCGCAGGAGTCGGGCACCGGCCCGCGCCTCGCCGTGCTGCGCGACCGCCGCTACGCCGCCGTCACCCTGGTCAACACCGTGCTGCTGCTGCGGATGCCGCTGCTCAGCCTGATCCTGCCGCTGTGGATCGCCCAGCGCGCCTCCGGCCTCGGCTGGCTCGGCTCGGTGCTGTTCGTGCTCAACACCCTGGCCGTGCTGGCCTTCCAGGTCCGGGCGGCGCGCGACGTCAGCGGACTGGACTCCGCCGTCCGGGCGGTGCGCGCGTCCGGGGTGCTGCTGCTCGCCTCCTGCGTGGTCTGCGGACTGTCCGCCCTCGACGTCTCGGTGTGGGCGTTCGGCGCGCTGCTGGTGGTCGCGGCCGTGCTGCAGGTGGCGGGCGAGATGCGGCAGTCGGCCGGCTCCTGGCAGCTCGGCTTCGACCTCGCGCCGCCCGAGCGGATCGGCCAGTACCAGGGCTTCTTCGGCACCGGCGTCGCCGTCGCCCGCACCCTCGGGCCGCTGCTGCTCACCGCGCTGCTGCTGGAGGGCGGGCTCGCGGGTTGGCTGGTGCTGGGCGGGGTGTTCCTGGCCGCCGGGTACGCGATGGGCCCGGTCGCCCGCTGGGCGGCGCGCGACCGCCGGCCGGTGCCCGCCCCGGTCGTGCCGGCGGCCTGAGGCGTGTCCGGATCGGACGCCCGGATCGGACGCCCGGTTCGGACGCCCCAGGAAAACGGTGGCCCCGGCCCGCCACCCGCTGGCATGCTGGCCGCGTGGACCGACCCCAGATCTGGCTCGACTTCGCCCCTGAGCTGCACCTCTTCGTCTCCGCGCCCCGCCGGGCCGGCCGTACCGCGCTGCGCACCGACGGCACCTCCACCCTCGGCCACGTGGTCGAGTCCCTGGGCGTCCCGCTCACCGAGGTCGGCGCCCTGCTGGTGGACGGCCGGCCCGTGCCCGACTCGCACGTCCCGGCCGACACCGAGCACGTCAGCGTCGAGGCGGTGGCCCGCCCACAGCCCTCACCCGCCCCGCCGCGCTTCCTGCTGGACGTCCACCTCGGCACCCTCGCCCGCCGGCTGCGCCTGCTCGGGGTGGACGCCGCGTACGAGAACCCGGACATCGGCGACGCCGCACTGGCCGCCCGCTCCGCCGCCGAACAGCGCGTGATGCTCTCCCGCGACCGCGGCCTGCTGCGCCGCCGCGAACTGTGGGCGGGCGCCTACGTCTACAGCCACCGCCCCGCCGAGCAACTGCGCGACGTGCTCTCCCGCTTCGCCCCGCCGCTCGCGCCCTGGAGCCGCTGCACCACCTGCAACGGCACGCTGCGCACGGTGAGCAAGACCACCGTGCGCGAGCAGCTCCACGACGGCACCGAGCGCTCCTACGACGCCTTCGCCCAGTGCGCCGAGTGCGGCCAGGCCTACTGGCGAGGCGCCCACCACGCCCGGCTGGAGTCCATCGTCACCGAGGCCGTCCGGGAGTTCGGGGGCGTCTCGGGGTAGCGGGCCCGGATGCCGCCGATGGCGGGGGCGCCGCGGGCCGTGGTCTGATCGGGGGTGGGGGACGAGCCCAGGAACTCCGTCACACGAGAGGCCGGGTCGTCGGATGAGCGATCAACCTGTACACCCTGTCCACCAACCCTTCTCGCACCAACCCTTCTCGCAGCAACCCTTCTCGCACCAACCCTTCGAGAGCGCCGAAACCGGTGACGCCGCCGTGGTGACGGCCCCGGACGGCGCCGTGGTCCGCCCGCTGCTGGTGCTGGACGGCCGGGGCAGCCTCGCCGTCTTCGAGCTCGCCCCCGGGCAGGTCACCCACGCGGTGTCGCACGCCACCGTGCAGGAGCTGTGGCAGGTCACCGCGGGCAGCGGTGAGCTGTGGCGCCGCCAGGACGGCCGGGAGGAGACCCTCCGGCTCGCGGCCGGGACGGCGGTGTCGATCCCGCTCGGCACCGCCTTCCAGTTCCGGGCCGACCCGGACGCCGACGGACCGCTGCGCATCACCGCCGTCACCATGCCGCCCTGGCCGGGGACGGACACCGAGGCGCGCCCCGAGCAGGGCCCCTGGAAGGCGACCGTCCGGTGAGCGGGCAGTCAGGGCCCGACCAGGCCGAGGGCCCAGGTGTGGGTGATGTAGCTGCCCATGCGGGTCGGGTGGCGCTCGACCAGTGTCGCGCTCAGGCCGCCTTCGGCCGTCCGGCCCAGCGAACCCGTGAAGCGGTGCTGCTCCTCCGGCGCGAGCGGGAGCAGTTCGGCCAGCACGGCGTCGTCCAGCTCCCGCCCGATCGCGCGCAGTACCCCCGCGTCCAGCACCAGCAGGGTGCCGTCGGGCAGCGCCAGCGGCTCCGGTGCCTGGGCGTCGGTGAGCAGCGGGCCACGCTCGACCGCCCCGCCGGGCAGCAGCCGCACCACCCGGCTGCGGGTGGGGCGGCGGCGGTCCGTCTCGACCACGCGCAGGCCGTCGCCGACCACGTAGTGGCCGTAGCTGCGCCAGGAGTCGACGACGGTCCCGTCCCGGTCGTGGGCCCGAGTGTCGAAGGCGCCGTAGCCCTCCAGCCCGAGGACGAACCGCCCGCCGCCGATCGCCGCGCCGCGCTCGCCGCGCAGCTCGGCGACCAGGGTGCCGTCGGCGAGGTCCAGCAGCAGGGCGGGGCCGAGGTGGCCCCAGGCGGTGTACTCGAAGGAGTCGGTGGTGACCAGCACCCGGCCGGCGGAGATGTGCGCCGCGTTCGGCCGCCCCGGGCAGGGCTGCCGCCAGCGGACCAGGCCGGTCGGGTCGACGCAGCTGAGCTCGCCGTCCCGGCCGTGCACCTCCCACCCGTCCCGCCGGGCCAGCGGCCCCTCCGGGCGGCCCTGCGGACGCCCGCCGGGCGTGCGATGGTGGTGCATGACCGTGACCCGCCAACTCCCCATGGCCCGGATGCTAGCGGTTGACCGTGAACGGCGGGGGCCGTTTCGACGGTGCCCTGGGAGCCCGGACGGCGGACAATCTCCCCAGGAGCCGAGGAGGAGGCCACCGGTGGAACCCGCCGAGTTCGACGTGATGATCGAAATCCCGCAGAGGTCGCGGAACAAGTACGTGATGGACTTCGACGCGGGCCGGATCCGCCTCGACCGCACGCTCTTCACCGCCACCCGCTACCCCGCGGACTACGGCTACGTCGAGGGCACCCTCGGCGGCGACGGCGAGCCGCTGGACGCCCTCGTCCTCGGCGGCGAGCCCGCCGTGCCGGGCTGCGTGCTCACCTGCCGGGCGGTCGGCATGTGGGTGATGCGCGACGAGCGCGGCCCGGACCAGAAGATCCTCTGCGTCCCGGCCCACGACCCGCGCTACGCCGACCTGCGGGACATCGGCGACCTGCGCGAGTTCGACCTGCTGGAGATCACCCACTTCTTCCAGGTGTACAAGGACCTCGAACGCGGCAAGTCGGTCAAGGGCTCGCACTGGGCGGGCCGCGAGGCGGCCCGCGCCGAGATCGCCGAATCCCGCGCCCGCGCGGTGGGCACGCGCTTCGCCCACCCGGCCTGACCTCCCTGGCGGCCAGGCCGGCAGGGGAGTCAGGCCCGGGCGGTCGCCGGTCGCCGGTCGCCGGTCGTCGGCCGTCGGTCCTGCCGGTCAGAGCCGCGCGCTGCGCAGGATGGCGCGGACCTGGTCGGAGATCGCGGCCTCGTTGTGCTCGAACTCCGGTGAGGTGACCCGGTCCTGCTGGTCCGGGAGGCCGGTGAGGACCGGGGTGTGGAGGTGGCCGCCGGGCAGGTCGGGGTGGAGGGCGAGGCGCAAGCGGTTGGAGCGGTAGGCGACCTCGTTGGAGAGGTAGCCCCCGCCGCCTCCGGCCACCGCGCGGGAGCCGGGGGTGGGGCCGTCGGTGCGGCGGACGGGGGCGGTGGCGCCCGCCGGTATCTCGACGACGGGGGTGTTGAGCAGGACGGGGTAGGGCTGCTGGACGGCTGTCATGGCGTCGGTGGGCAGGGTGGTGTGGATGAACTGCGGGCCGTCGGCCAGGCCCGGGGCGTCCACCGGGTGCGAGGTGGTGCCGCCGGAGAGGGCGCCGACGTTGTCGGTGGCCGGGTCGGCGGAGCGGGCGCGCCCGGCCCAGGCCTCCAGGGTGAACTTGCCGGGGTAGCCCTGGCTGATGCTGGTGATCAGGTCGGCGGACTGCGGGCCATCGGGCCGCAGGTGGGGGCCGAAGGCGCGTTCCACGATGCCGTCGTCGAAGTCGCCGTAGCGCACCGGCAGGACGACGGCCCGCACCTCGGCGGTGCTGCCGTCGGCGAGGGTGATCCGCTGCCCGTCCAGTTGGAGGACGGCCGCGCCGGCGGGGTTGGCGCGGCGCGGCTCGGTGTCCAGGCCGTACGGGTCGAAGCCGCTGATGAAGATCCGCCGGATGCCGGAGCCGGAGTCGGGGCCGGAGTCGTCGCTGAAGCCCTCGTCCAGGCCGCGGGAGGCGTCCTCGAAGCGGGCCCGGAGCTCGGCGTGGTCGACGTCGAACCGGGGCTGCCAACGGGCGAGTTGGACGGTCATGGCGAGCCGGGCCCAGTACAGCGGGCGGTCGTCGAGGGCGGGCAGCTCGCCGCTGGGCCGACGGCCCTGGGCGCGGTCGAGGCCGGCCTGCCAGAGCCGGTGGCCCCAGATGTCCACCATCCGCTGGGCGCGGTGGGCGTTGCGGGCGGAGCAGAGTGCGGCGGGGAAGCCGTCGAGCACGTCGCCGAGGCCGGCGCGCTCGGTGAAGACGGTGGTCCGGGCGTCCTGGAGGCGGGCCTGTTCGGCGTCCAGCGGCGTGGTGGTGACGGTGCGACAGCCCGCTGGTGCGGCCTGGGCGGCGGCGGCCGGGGCGAGCAGGGCGGCGAGGGTTCCGGCGAGGGCGGTGGCCAGGGTGGCGGCCCGGCCGGTGGTGCGTCCGGCGGCACGGCGAATGATTGTCATGGACTCCGACAATAGGTACGGCACTGACGCCCCGCCAGGGTGCCTGCTCGCTGCCCGTAGGCTGACCGGGTGACACCCCTCGACCCGACCGTCAAGTCCCTGCTCACCGACCCCTACGGTGCCTACGCCGAGCTGCGCGCCGAGGCGCCCGTCCGGCGGATCCTCGGCCCGGACGGGCTGCCCGTCTGGCTGGTGACCCGCTACCCGGACGTCCGTCAGGCCCTCGCCGACCCGCGCCTCGCCCTCGACAAGGCGCACGCCGCACCCGGCAACTACCGGGGCCTCGCGCTGCCGCCCGCGCTGGACGCCAACCTGCTCAACATGGACCCGCCGGACCACACCCGGATCCGCCGCCTGGTCGTCCAGGCCTTCACCCCGCGCCGGGTCGCCGCCCTGCGCGCGCCGATCGAGCGCGTCGCCGAGCGACTCCTCGACGCCGTCGAGGACACCGCCGGGCCCACCCGCCGCGTCGACCTGCTCGCGAGCTACGCCGCGCCCCTGCCGATCACCGTCATCTGCGACCTGCTCGGCGTCCCCGAGGAGGGCCGGCAGGACTTCCGGGCCTGGACCGACGCCCTGATCACCCCGGACCCGGCCCGCCCCGAGCAGGCCCGTGACGCCGTCAAGGCGATGCTCGCCTTCTTCACCGGCCTGATCGAGCGCAAGCGCGCCGAGCCGGCCGACGACCTGCTCTCCGACCTCATCGCCGTCCGGGACGAGCAGGACCGGCTGAGCGAGGACGAACTGACCTCGCTCGCCTTCCTCATCCTCTTCGCCGGCTACGAGAACACCGTCCACCTGATCGCCAACGCCGTCCTCGCCCTGCTCACCCACCCCGAACAGCTCACCGCGCTGCGCGCCGAGCCGGAGCTGGTCGCGGGCGCCGTCGAGGAGTTCGCCCGGTTCGACGGCCCGGCCCCGCTGGCCATCCGCCGCTTCCCGCGCGAGGACGTCACCATCGGCGGCGTCACCGTCCCGGCGGGGGAGACGGTGCTGCTCTCGCTCGCCTCCGCCAACCGCGACCCCGAGCAGTTCACCGACCCCGACCGGCTCGACCTGCGCCGCCGGGAGAACGGCCACCTCGCGCTCGGCCACGGCATCCACTACTGCCTGGGCGCCCCGCTGGCCCGGATGGAGACGGCGCTCGCGATCACCGCCCTGCTGCGCCGCTTCCCCGCGCTGGCCCTGGACGTCCCGGTCGAGCAGCTGCGCCACCGGCCCACCATGCGGGCCCGTGGCCTGCTGGAACTCCCCGTCCGGTTCTAGGACCCGCCCTGGTCGAACGACCGGGAACCGGCGTGGCATCCACGGCGTTGTCGTGGTCGAACAGCGTGATTCGGACGGTGGTGGAGGAAACCCCATGAGTGTGGCCCTGACGAAGGGTGGCAACGTCTCCCTGAACCGGCAGGCGCCCGGCGTGCGGTCCGTCCGGGTCTGCCTCGGCTGGACGGCCGGCCCCGGGTACGACCTGGACGCCAGCGCCCTGCTCTGCGGGGCGTCCGGGAAGGTCCCGACGGACCAGCACTTCGTCTTCTTCAACAACCTGCGGAGCCCGGACGGCGCGGTGCGCCACCTGGGCAACGACGGCGGGGGCGGCGGAGGCGACGACCGGGAGCGGATCGAGGTCCGGCTCGCGGACGTCTCGGCCGATGTGCAGAAGGTCGTCTTCGCGGTGGCGATCTACGACGCGGCGCGGCGCCGGCAGACCTTCGGGCAGGTGCGCGGCGCGTACGTCCGCCTCACCGACGCGGACGGCGGCGCCGAGGTGGCCCGCTACGACGTCACGCCGGAGACGGGCAGCGAGACGGCGATGGTGTTCGGCGAGCTCTACCGGCACGGCACGGACTGGAAGTTCCGCGCCATCGGCCAGGGCTACGCCTCGGGGCTCGCGGGCATCGCCACCGACTTCGGTGTCGACGTCCTCCAGCCGGCGCCCGTCGTACCCGCCTCCGCCCCCGCTCCCGTCCCCCCGATGCCGGCGGCGGCGCCCGCCGCCGTCGGTCCCGCTGTTCCGAAGACCCAGCCAGCAACAGGGAGTTCGCCCGTGACGTGTTTCTTCGACCCCACTCACGGCATCGGCTCGGCCGTGGTGCTGTGGCAGCCGCAGTGGGGCGTGCCGCGCCAGGTCGAGGCCTGTGCCGCCTGCGCCCAGCGGGTGCAGACCACCGTCCCGCCGTTCTACACCCCGCCGCAGGCCGGCTACCCGCGGCAGCAGGTCCAGCCGCAGGTGCCCGCCCAGCATCAGGACCAGGGCGGCCGCCGCTTCGGCACTGGCGCCATGCTCGGCGCGGGTGCGGCGGGCCTGGTCGGCGGCATGCTGCTCAACGAGGCACTGAGCGACGACGAGCCCCAGGTGGTCGTCAACAACTACTACGAGGACGACGACGACTCGTTCTTCTGAGTCGTCGCCGCTGTTCCTCCCACCGGCCGGAACCGCTGTGCCGGTTCCGGCCGGTCCCGTCGGCCTCAGCTGATGACGACCGCCATCTGCCCGTAGGTGGCGTAGCCGTCGGCGAAGTCCTGCTCGGAGACCGTCGTGCGGCCGCGGGCGGGGTCGTTGACCGAGACCCTGCCACCGCTGAACCCGGTGACGACGACGGTGTGTTCGGCGGGCCCCGCGTACGGGACGCTCCTGCCGTCGTAGGCCGTGTACGTGGTGGTCGCGAGGTGCCGCCAGAGGTAGTCCACCCAGACGATCGCCGGGTGGCCGGCGGCCAGCTGGTCCTTCAGCTGCTGGACGGAGACGCCCTCGCCGTCCTGGAGCACGGTGAGCCCGTAGGAGCGGGCGGCCCCGGCGACCGGCGGGGAGTACACGCCGTACCCGGTGCCGGCCGTCTCCGAGCCGTCCGGGTCGCCGACGAACGCCCGGTAGGGGTCGCCGGAGCGCGGACCGGAGTGGCCGAACTCGGGGTGCGCCCGGTCGACGCCGATCCGGTCCAGGATCTGCTGGTCGTCCGCTTGCACGCCCCGCGCGGCGAGGACCATGCGCAGTGAGGCGGCCTCGCAGTCGTCGTTGAGCTGCTGGTGGTAGTAGGGGACGCCGGTGGCTTCGGGGGCGCCCAGCGCGGGGCCGGTGCCCGCCGCCAGGGCCGCGGTGGTCAGGACGGCGAGCCAGGACGCTCGCGCTCGTGCGGTGGTCGTCATGGCCATGACGCTACGAAGGCCGGTCGCGCTCCGCAGCCGGTAGGCGGCGATCAGGTGACGGAGTGTGGGCGGCGGAGCTGACCCGGTGTCGGCCGCTGTCGGTGCCATGCGGTTGGATGGCGTCGTTGCACCGCTCTGACCGGGGGAGACGTACCCAATGACCGCCATCGACACCACGACCACCGCCTCCGCCGAGTTGCTGGCCGCCGCCAGGAACCCGACGGCCGCCTGGCTGGAGTCCTGCTTCGGCCCGGGCACGCTGTGGCGGCCCGAGGTGCTGCCCGAGCGGCTGGAGTCGAGCAGGGCCCGGGCGTTCCTCGCCGAGGTCGGCGTGCCGGCCGTGGAACTCGACTTCGTCGGCTACGACTCCTCCTACCTGCCCGAGCGCGGCCTGTGGGAGGCGGACTGCGACGAGCTGTACGCCCGCGACCCGGAGGATGACTCCCCGGCCGGTCTGGCGTACTGCGTCGGCAAGTTCGACGAGTGGCACCTGATGGTGGACGCCGAGTGCGGCGTCGTCGAGATCTACAACTCGGACGGCTGGACCACCGGACAGGGCCACGGCGGCTGGGCCGCCGACTCGCTGCCCGAGGTGATCGGCGCGCTGGCGCTGCTGGCCACCTTCGAGGAGCGGATCGTGGGCGACGACCCGAAGGCCGCGCTGGACGAGTTCGAGGCGCTGGTGGGGCAGTTGGGCCAGGGGCCGGACAAGTCGGACCTCTGGGTCGGGCTGCTGGAGCAACTGCGGGAGAACTACGAGGAGTTCGACGAGGACTGACCCCTTCGCCCGTCCTTCTCCGCCGAACGGCCGCACGACGCACCCGCGTTGTGCGGCCGTTCGCATGCCCGGGCCGTGCGCTCAGGACCGCTCGGGTCTGCTCCGGCCTGCTCGGGCCTCAGGCCCCCTGT
Organism: Kitasatospora sp. NPDC053057; assembly: GCF_044546945.1. Classification (NCBI taxonomy): domain Bacteria; kingdom Bacillati; phylum Actinomycetota; class Actinomycetes; order Kitasatosporales; family Streptomycetaceae; genus Kitasatospora; species Kitasatospora sp. NPDC053057. Next base: position 56,557 of record NZ_JBITZP010000043.1, read on the forward strand.
CGCCGGTACGCCCCCGCCCGGGCGGCGGCCTCGGCGGCTGCCGCGGCGCGGTCGGCGGCCGGCTCGTCGAGCGGCTCGGCGGTGGTGAGCATCCGGTAGTAGAGCGGCGCCGAGACGGCCCGGATCACCTCGAACGGGTCGGTGTCGGAGGGGAGTTCGCCGCGTTCGACGGCCTCGGTGACGCACGGCGCCCACTCCTCGACCCGGCGCCGGTAGAAGTGCCGCAAGGCCTCGGCCGTCCCCGGATCGCCGTTGGCGGCCACGATGACGGCCCGGAACAGCGCGCCCTGCCGGGGGTCGGCCAGGGTGCGCTGGACCAGTCGGGCGTTGGCCCGCAGGTCCTCGGCGAGCGAGCCGCTGCGGGAGCGCGGCAGCGACTGCTCGGCCATGTCGGCGAGCAGGTCGGCGACCAGGGCGGCGGAGCTGCCCCAGCGGCGGTAGACGGTGGTGCGGCCGACCTCGGCCCGCTGGGCGAGGTCGCCGAGGTCGAGGCCGCCGAAGCCGTGCTCGACCAGGGCGTCCTCGGCGGCCCGCAGGACGGCGGCGCGGACCCGGGCGGTGCGGCCGCCGGGGCGGACGGTGCCGGGCGTTCCGGGTATCTCGGGTGTTCCGGGTGAATCGGGCGTTGCTGAGTCGGCAGGGTCGGCGGACTCGACGGGTTCAACCGGCTCGACGGCCATTAACGGGATTCCTGTTCCATTAGCTGGGTGGAGTCTGCTAGCTTCTAGACATCCTAACGGAACTGGAGTCCCATTAGGGACTCCGAGGGGAGTACTGTCATGGCAACCACCATGGAATCCAACGGCATGGAGTACCGCCGGCTCGGCGCATCCGGACTCAAGGTCCCCGCGCTCAGCCTCGGCACCGGCACCTTCGGCGGCCGTGGCCCGCTCTTCGGCGCCTGGGGCACCACTGACGTCCAGGAGGCCCGCCGCCTGCTCGACATCGCCATCGACGCCGGAGTCACCCTCTTCGACACCGCCGACGTCTACTCCGACGGCGCCTCCGAGGAGGTGCTCGGCCAGGCCGTCCGCGGCCGCCGCGACCAGGTGCTGATCTCCACCAAGGCCGGACTGCCGCTCGGTGACGGCCCGCAGGACGCGGGTACGTCCCGCGCCCGGCTCATCCGGTCGGTGGACGACGCGCTGCGCCGCCTCGGCACCGACTACCTCGACCTGTTCCAGCTGCACGCCTACGACGCCGCCACCCCGATCGAGGAGGTGCTGGCCACCCTGGAGGACCTGGTCCGCGCGGGCAAGATCCGCTACACCGGCGTCTCCAACTTCTCCGGCTGGCAGCTGATGAAGTCCCTGGGCCTCGCCGACCGCCACGGCCGCCCCCGCTACGCCGCCCACCAGGTCTACTACTCCCTCGTCGGCCGCGACTACGAGTGGGAGCTGATGCCGCTCGCCCAGCAGGAGGGCGTCGGTGCCCTGGTGTGGAGCCCGCTCGGCTGGGGCCGCCTCACCGGCCGGATCCGGCGGGGCCAGCCGCTCCCGGCCGGCAGCCGGCTGCACGACACCGCCGACTACGGCCCGCCGGTCGAGGACGAACTGCTGTACCGGGTGGTCGACGCCCTGGACGAGGTCGCCGCCGAGACCGGCCGCAGCGTCCCCCAGGTGGCGATCAACTGGCTGCTGCGCCGCCCGACCGTCTCCTCGGTCATCATCGGTGCCCGCAACGAGGAGCAGCTCCGGCAGAACCTCGGCGCCGTCGGCTGGTCGCTGACGCCGGACCAGATCGCCCGCCTGGACGCGGCCAGCGCCCGCACCGCGCCCTACCCGTACTTCCCGTACCGCCGCCAGGCCGCCTTCGCCCGGCTCGACCCGCCGCTGGCCGGCTGACCTGCTGACCTGCTGGCCGGCTGACCTGCTGGCCGGCTGACCTGCTGGCCCGCTGGGCGCCGGAGCCGTCGGTCTGGCCGTCGGCCGGAGGGCGCGTCAGTGCCGACCGCCCTGGGTGGCCTGCCGCGTGAGCTGCCGATCCTCGCGGTCGATGGCCCGGACCTCTCGACCGGCGATGGTCTCGGACCCACCGTCGGCGACGCGGCGCCGCTCGGCGCCCGGCGGCGTCAGCAGCCAGCCCAGGGTGATGGCGAGGTCCCAGGGGGAGACCCGCTGCCCGGTCACGCGGTGACCTTGGCGACGAAGGCGGCGAGGTTGTCCACGGTGCGCCGGATCTTCTCCTCCAGGGTGAGCGACTCGTGGAGCCGGGTGCCGACCTCCCGATTGCCGCGCACGTAGAGCGAGCAGGCGAGGTCGGTGCACATGTAGGCGCCGACGGAGTTGCCCTGCTTGCCGGCCTTCCCGGCCAGCGGTGCGACCAGCAGCGAGACGCCCCCGGTGTGGGTGGTCACGCAGAGCGAGCAGATGCTGCGCCGGGCCTGCCAGGAGGCGGCGCCGGAGGAGCGCAGGGCGACGGCGACGGTACGGCCTTCCAGTTCGGCCGCAAGGTAGGCGCGATCGGGGGCCTGAGGGTCGCGCCAGCCGAGGAAGTCCAGGTCGTCCCAGGGCAGTTCGGTCAGGTCGCGGGGCACGTGCAGGCGTTTCGCCTCGCCCTTGCTGCAGTTCACGAAGGCGGATCGGATCTCTTGCTCGGTCATCGGCTTCATAGGAAGCAACGTAAATTACCTAGGAGGATTAGGCAAACGTATAATGGCTCCAGGCGATCGAAGGGAAGCCCATGGCACGCGTAGGACTGAACGCGGAACGACTCACCCGGGCGGGTGCGGAACTGGCCGACGAGGTCGGCTTCGACAAGGTCACGGTCTCCGCGCTCGCGCGACACTTCGGGGTCAAGGACGCGAGCCTGTACTCGCACGTCAGGAACTCCCAGGACCTCAAGACCCGGATCGCCCTGCTCGCACTGGAGGAACTCGCCGACCGGGTCGCCGCCGCCCTGGCCGGACGCGCCGGCAAGGACGCCCTGGCCGCCTTCGCCAACGCCTACCGCGACTATGCCCGCGAGCACCCCGGCCGGTACGCCGCCGCGCAGCTCGAACTCGACTACGAGACGGCGCTCAACAGCGCCGCCGTCCGGCATTCCCGGATGACCCGCGCGATCCTGCGCGGCTACGACCTCGCGGAGCCCGACGAGACCGACGCCGTCCGCCTGCTCGGCAGCACCTTCCACGGCTACGTCGCCCTGGAACGGGCGGGAAGCTTCCAGCACACCCCGCGCACCACCGAGGAGACCTGGGTGCGCGTCCTCGACGCCCTCGACGCCCTGCTGCGCAACTGGCCGAAACGGCTAGAACGCGTCGAAAACGGTCATATGGTCGAGAGCCCTGACGGTATGAGGGAGAATCGCGGCTGGGAAGGAGGCATGTTGTGAGTACCGCAGCCCAGTCGCCTGGCGACTACAGCAGCGTGAGTGACCCGGAGAGGGCGCTGAAGTACGCGATCCGGCACATCGCGGGCGACCGCGCCGAGATCATCGAGGGAGTCATCACCCCCATGTCGCCGTCCTGGGCGCACGAGTCCGCCGCCGAGGTCATCCGTCGCCAGCTCGGCCCCCGGATGGACGTGCTCGATCTGGTGTCCGGCTCCGGCAACCTCGACCTGCCCGGCAGTGAGAACTGGTACGTCCCGGACCTGGCCGTCGTGCCGGCGGACCTCGCCGCGAAGACCGAAGGCGCCCTGCTGCCCGACCAGACCCTGCTGATCGTCGAGGTCAGCTCGCCCTCCAACGCTGACACCGACCGCGTCGTCAAACGCCGTCGCTACGGCCAGTACGGTGCTCCGCTCTACCTCCTCGTCGACCGGCAGAACCGCACCTGCACGCTGTACAGCGAACCGACCCGCCTCGGGTACGCCGGCGAGAGCGGCCCGCACCCCTTCGGCACGCCGGTCCACCTCCCGGCCCCCTTCGACCTCGACCTGGACACGACCCGGCTGTAGCCGACGTGGGCGTCAGGGTGTCAGACCTTGGCGCGGTCCTTCGAGCGGGCGCCCGCCGGGAGGCCGTTGGCGGTGTCCTCGATCATCAGACGCCAGGCGATGGCGTCGGCCGCGGTGCGCAGCTGGGAACTGCGGGGGCGGCCGGCGTCGGCGGTGGCGCCTCGGGCGCGTACGGGCCGGTCGCGATCCGGTTCGGCCGTTCGGGTGAGTCCAGGCGAGTTCGGCCCGCTCCGGACGGATGCGGACGGGCCGCGCGGAGCGGCGGAGCCGGGTGGCGGCGCGCTGGAGGCCGGGCGAGGATGAGCCGGAGCAGAGCCAGGACCAGCCGGGACCAGTGCCAGGACGCCGGGAAGAGGCCCTCATGACCTCCCAACCCTCCCGTGACGCGGAGAAGCCGCAGCCGCCCGGTTCCACCGCCGTCGGCGGGCGGGCCGACGCGCGCCGCTGGCGGGCGCTGACGGTCTGCCTGGTCGCCGGGTTCATGACCCTGCTGGACGTCAGCATCGTCAACGTCGCGCTGCCCACCGTCCGGGCCGGGCTGCACATGTCGGACAGCGGCCTCCAGTGGGTGCTCAGCGGCTACGCGCTCGCCTTCGGCCTGGTGCTCGTCCCCTCCGGACGGCTCGGCGACGCCCGCAGCCGACGGGCCGTCTTCCTCACCGGACTCGCCCTGTTCACCGCCGCCAGCGCGCTGGCCGGGGCGGCCCAGGACCAGGAGTGGCTGGTGCTGGCCCGGCTGTTCCAGGGCGCGGCCGGCGGGGTGCTGGTGCCCCAGGTGTCGGGTTTCATCCAGACCCTGTTCCAGGGCGCCGAACGCGGCCGGGCCTTCGGCGCGCTCGGCGCCACCATCGGACTGTCCACCGCCGTCGGCCCGCTGCTCGGCGGCCTGCTGATCCACCTGTTCGGCCCGCAGGACGGCTGGCGCTGGGTGTTCCTGGTCAACCTGCCGATCGGCGTCGTCGCCCTGCCGATCGCCTACCGGCTGCTCCCGCCGCCCCGCCCGGCCGCCGAACGGGCCGGCCACCGCGACTTCGACCCGGTCGGGCTGCTGCTGCTCGGCGCCGGCACGGTCGCCCTGCTGCTGCCCTTCGTCCAGCAGCAGCAGTGGCACAGCCCGACCCGCTGGCTGCTGCTGCCGCTGGCGGCCGTGCTGCTGGCCGCCTTCGTCGGCTGGGAGCGGCACTACGCCCGGCGGCGCGAACCGCTGGTCAGCATGGCCCTGTTCGCGGTGCGGCCGTACGCGGCGGGGGTGCTGCTCTCGCTGGTGTACTTCGCCGGGTTCACCGCGATCTTCTTCATCTTCACGCTCTACCTGCAGGCGGGCCTGCACTACTCGGCGCTGGCGGCGGGCCTGGCGATCACCCCCTTCGCGGTCGGCTCGGGCGTGGCGGCGGCGGTGGGCGGGCGGCTGGTCAGCCGGCTCGGACGACGGCTGGTGGTGGCGGGGCTGCTGCTGGTGCTGCTCGGCCTGCTGGCCTCCGACCTGGCGGTGCAGCTGTGGTCCGGGCCCTCGGTGGGCTGGACGACGCTCGGTCCGCTACTGATCGCCGGGGTGGGCAGCGGTCTGGTGATCTCCCCGAACCAGACGCTCACCCTCCAGCACGTGCCGATCGCCCGCGCGGGCAGCGCCGGCGGCGTCCTGCAGACCGCCCAGCGCGTCGGCTCGGCCGTCGGCATCGCCGTCGTCGGCTCGGTCTTCTTCGCCCACGCCGCCGGCCGCCACCCCGACTGGGCCCTCGCCTTCCAACTGGGCGACACGGTCGCCTCGGGGCTGGTCCTCGCCGCCCTGCTGGTGGCCCTGGCCGACGAGTGGGCGAACCAGCGGGAGAACGCGGGACGGTCCCGAGTGCCCTGAAGCCACGGCTCATCGGCGAGCCCTGCCGCCTTCCGAACGGCCTTCCGACCGTCAGTGGTCGCGGCGCTGGATCGCCACCATCGCGATGGCCACCGAGGCGAGCGCCCACACCGCGTACGTGGTCCAGGCGCCCGCGACCGTGGCCGGGTAGTCGGTCGGCCGCAGGCCGGCCAGGGTGGTGCGGGCCAGGCGCTGCCAGGCGGGGAAGGGCAGGGCGTGCAGGACGTCGGCGGACCAGCGGTAGCGCTCGGTCACGAAGGACGGCAGGAGGAACAGCACCACCACGGTGCCCACCACCGCGCCCGCGCTGTGCCGGATCAGGGTGCCGAGACAGAGCCCTACCAGCGCGCAGACCGGGGCGAACAGCGCGGCCGCGGCCACGTACCGGAAGGCGGTCGGGTCGGCGATCGACTGGCCGATGCCGCGGTCGGCCAGGACGGCCTGGGTGAGGCCGAAGGAGACGCCCGCGGCGACGGCGCCGAAGCCGGTCATCACGGCCGCCAGCACGCCCGCCTTGGCCAGCAGCACCGCCCGGCGGTCGGGCACGGCCGCGAGCGTGGTGCGGATCAGCCCGGTCGCGTACTCGCCCGCGATGACGATCGCGCCGAGGCCGCCCGCGACCAGCATCATGATGTCGGCCGAGCCGACGTGGAAGGAGTCGTTGAGCGCGGTCTGCGCCATCACCGCCGGATCGCCGTCGCCGGGCGTGTAGGTGTCGTGGGTGTAGCGGGCCGCCTTGAAGTTGGCGGCGATGATGACGAGCGTGCTGATGCCGAGCACCCAGGGGATCGAGCGCAGCGACCAGAACTTGAGCCACTCGGCGGCCAGCAGGTCACCGAAGCGGGCGCGGGGGCGGATCCGGGGCAGGGGGGTCACGGTGCTCATCGGGGCTCTCCGGCGAGGTATTCGACGCTGTCGGCGGTCAGTTCCATGAAGGCCTCCTCCAGGGAGGCGCCGCGCTCGGTCAGGGCGTACAGCAACAGGCGCTGCTCCAGGGCGAGTTCGCCGATCCGTCCGGCGTCCAGGCCGGTCACGTCGAGGCTGCCGTCCGGCCCGGGGCGTACGGCGGCGCCGGCGGCGCGCAGTACGGCGGTCAGCCGGTCGGGTTCGGCGGCGCGGACGGTGACGGCGGCCCGGCCGGCCCGGGCGGCGAACTCACCGAGGCTTTCGTCGGCGATCAGCCGGCCGCGGCCGATCACCACCAGGCGGTCGGCGGTGTGCTCCATCTCGGCCATCATGTGGCTGGAGACGAACACCGTCCGGCCTTGCGCGGCGAGCCGGCGGAACAGTCCCCGCACCCAGAGCACGCCCTCCGGGTCCAGCCCGTTCAGCGGCTCGTCGAAGAGCAGTACGGGCGGGTCGCCGAGCAGGGCGCCGGCGATGCCGAGGCGCTGCTTCATGCCCAGCGAGTAGCCGCCGATCCGCCGCCCGGCGGCGTCGGCGAGTCCGACCTCGGCCAGCACCTCGTCCACCCGGCTGCGGGGGATGGCGTTGCTGCGGGCCAGCGCCCGCAGGTGGGCCGCGCCGGTGCGTCCGCCGTGCACGTCGCCCGCGTCGAGCAGCGCACCGACCTCCCGCAGGCCGCGCGGCAGGCCGCGGAAGGCCCGGCCGTCGACGGTGGCGGTGCCGGAGGTGGGATCGTTGAGGCCGAGGATCAGCCGCAGGGTGGTGGACTTGCCGGCGCCGTTGGGGCCGAGGAAGCCGGTGACGTGGCCGGGGCGGACGGTGAAGGTCAACCGGTCGACGGCCGGCCGGCCGCCGTAACGCTTGGTCAGTTCGTTGACTTCGATCATGGGCACCACGGTGCCGGGGGAGCCCCTGCCGCCGCATCGGACCGGCGTCGACACCGCAGGTCGGCCCTGGTCGTACAACCACGGTTGGATGACGGCGCCCACCCCCCGTGGTTACGATCTTGAACCATGCCCGCGACTTCAAGGCCCCCGCTCATCCGGCGCGTCCCGCCCGAGGCCTGGACCGCCCTCGCCTGGTGCGGGGCCGTCGGCTACCCCGCCGTGCTGCTCGGCGGCACCGCCCGGCACTACCACGGCGCGGCCGCGCACGGCGGCCTGGCCTTCACCCTGGCCGACACGGCGGTGGCCTTCGCCGGCGCCGCGCTGGTGCGCCGAGTGCCGGTGCTCTCGGTCGCGGTGTTGCTGATCGCCACCTGGACCGAGACCGACGGCTGGTCCGCGCAGTTCTCGCAGGTGCCCCCGGCCGCGCTGCTCGCCGTGGACGTCGCGCTGTTCCTGATCACCGCCCGCAGCCCGCGCCGCAGTTCGCGCGCCGCCTTCGCGCTGGTCATGACCTTCCTGGTGCTGCACATCGGCCTCGTCCCCGGCAACACCGTCGGCATCTTCACCGGTACCCACATCGGCACCGCCGACGGCGCCGCGCTGCTCGCCCTGGTCGCCTGGCTGGCCGGGCGCTCGCTCCGGCAGAACCGGGAGCACGCCGAGACGCTGAGCAGCCGGGCCGCCGCCGAGGCGGTCACCGCCGAACGGCTGCGGATCGCGCGGGAGATGCACGACACCGTCGCCCACAGCATCGGCATCGTCGCCCTGCAGGCCGGCGCCGCCCGCCGGGTGATCGACCGCCGGCCGGAGCGGGCCAAGCAGGCGCTGGGCGAGATCGAGGCCGCCGGCCGGGAGACCCTGGCCGCGCTGCGCCGGATGCTGGTCGCCCTACGGCAGGCCGACGGCGAGGTGTCGGACACCGTCCCGCAGGGCCTGGCCGACCTCGACCGGCTGGCCGAGACCACCACCGCGGCGGGCGTGCGGGTCGACGTGCGCCGCGCGGGCGAACCGGGCCCGCTGCCACCGGAGATCGACCTCTCGGCGTTCCGGATCATCCAGGAGTCGGTCACCAACGTGGTCCGGCACGCGGAGGTCCGCGACTGCCTGGTGACCGTCGGCCGCACGGCGGGGGAGCTCTCCGTCGAGATCACCGACTGCGGCCGGGGCCACGGCACCTCGCCCGGCAGCGGCTTCGGCCTGGCCGGGCTGCGCGAGCGGGTCGCCCTGCTGCACGGCGAGTTCGAGGCCGGGCCGTGCCCGGACGGAGGCTTCCGGGTCGCCGCCCGGCTGCCGATCCCTGAGAGGGTGTTCGATACCGATTTAGGCTGCCGCGGGCGGTTTCGGTCGGAGGTATTGCCCGGTTCTGTCCGGGTTGGCGGTCAGGCGGCTGGTCATGGAGTTCACCATGGCCCACTGGATCATCGAGCGTGACCGGTCCGGCAGTTCTTCGTAGTCTCGG
>NZ_JBITZP010000044.1:0-63696 GCF_044546945.1 Kitasatospora sp. NPDC053057
TCCTTGTGGAGCGTGACCGCCCGGTAGGACTCGGGGAGCTTGATCGCCGCGAAGTCCGCCGACGTGGCGTCGGAGCTGAGGATCGCGTCGAGGATTTCCTGCATGGCTGCCTCCGAAGGCGTACCTGTGTGAGGGTCACAGGGCGTCTGGGGGAGCCGGGAGCGGACACCGGCTTCGCTGAGGTGGGTGGTTGGCGGTCAGGCGGTCGCCCGGTGGTGGTCCGGGCGGGTCTGCACTGCTGGTCTGGCACAGCTCCCGGGGTGTGGGAACGCCGGACGACGGCGCGCCGAGGTGGGGAGCCGCGGCGCCGCGACTGGTGAGTAACAAGGTAGTGGCACCCTGTGCCACTCGTAAAGACACCGGGTGTCAGGAATTCCGACGCTCTGGAAAGGCGCGAGACCCTCGTAGTGCGGGTACGCCGAGGGCCCGCGCCGACGATTCGGCGCGGGCCCTCAATATGCCCCTGACCTGCTGTTTTATGGGCCTCAGGCGTCCCGGGCGCTGCTCAGTGCGGCCCGGATGCTGTCCACCACGACGTCCAGTGGAGCGTCCGTACGGGCTACTGTGATGAGCACCTCACCTGCGGGGCTGGCACTCAGTGCGCTCTCCGCCACCCCGTCCCCTGGCATCCCACTGGCACCCGGTGCCACCACCGAGCCCCGGCGTCTGGCACCCGGCGAGCTGGCGGCCCAGAAGGTCCGCCGGATCACCTCGAAGGAGTGGTCCAGCTGCGCCTCCACGTCCCCCCGGCCGCCGGCCCGCAGCCAGCGCCGCAGCACGTGGTTGTGCGCCGCGACGACCGCCGCCGCCGACACCTCGGCCAGCATCGAGTCGTCCTCGCCGCCGCGCTGCCAGCCCGACGGGATCGGCTCACCGGTGTCGAACCGGCCCAGCAGGTAGCGGGTGAACAGCCGCTCGTACCGGGCCACCACGGCGATCTCGCGCTCGCGCAGCGTCGGGACCTGACGGATCAACTGGTACCGCGCGACCGACACCCCCGGGGTGGAGGCGTACATCCGCAGCACCTCCTTGATGCCGCGGCAGACCACGTCCAGCGGGTGCTCCTCCGGCTCGGCGCTGGCCAGCAGGTCGGCCACCCGGACCAGGGTGTCGTCGTGGTCGGGGAAGATCGCCTCCTCCTTCGACCGGAAGTACCGGAAGAAGGTGCGCCGGGCCACCCCGGCGGCCGCGGCGATCTGGTCGACCGTGGTCTCCTCGTAGCCCTGCGAGGCGAACAGCTCCATCGCCGCCGCGGCCAGGTCCTGGCGCATCTGCTGACGCTGCGCCGCCGCCCGGCGGCTGCCCGGCCCCGCCTCCGGAGCGGCGCCCCCGGACGGGCCGGCCGTCCGGTCGGTGCCGCGCGGTCCGGCGGAGTGCTGCGGGGAGGCTGACTGAACCCGATCCATGTCCGGAACGCTACACGGCCCGGGCTGCGCGCCCGCGGCCCTTCCCCGGCGCACCGGCGTGACCGGGCCGGTCACGGCCGGTCTGGGCCAGCGAGCGGACACCGCCCCCGGGGTCCAGCCGGGGCGCGCGCCGGACCCGGAGCCGTACGCGGCGCCGCCGTTGCCGTGGGCGCCGCCCGACCCCGCTGCCGGGTCGTACGGCACCTGCTCGCCCCCGGCCCGTGCCGTGGTCACCGGCGCGCGTGGTCGCGGAACCCGCGGCCGGTCTTGCGGCCCAGGCAGCCCGCCGCCACCAGGTGCTCCAGCAGCGGCGCGGCGGCCAGGCCCGGCTCGCGGAACTCCTGGTGCAGCACCTGCTCGATGGTCAGCGAGACGTCCAGGCCGACCACGTCCAGCAGCTCGAAGGGGCCCATCGGGTAGCCGCAGCCCAGCTTCATCGCGGTGTCGATGTCGTCCACCGTCGCGTAGTGCTCCTGGAGCATCCGCACCGCGTCGTTCAGGTAGGGGAACAGCAGCGCGTTGACGATGAAACCGGCCCGGTCGCCGCACTCCACCGGGTGCTTGCGCACCTTCGCGGTCAGCTCCAGCACCGTCGCGGTGACGTCCGGTGCGGTCAGCACGGTGGAGACCACCTCGACCAGCTTCATCGCCGGGGCCGGGTTGAAGAAGTGCATGCCGATCACGTCCTGCGGCCGCGAGGTGGCGGTCGCACAGCTGATCACCGGCAGCGAGGAGGTGGTGGTGGCGAGCACCGCGCCCGGGCGGACGATCTTGTCCAGGGTGGCGAACAGCTCCCGCTTGACCGCCAGGTCCTCGGCGACCGCCTCGACCACCAGGTCCACCTCGGCCAGCTCGGAGTACTGGCCGACCGGGGTGACCAGCGCCAGCGCGGCGTCCAGCTGCTCCCTGCTCAGCCGGCCCTTGGTGACCGAGCGCTCCAGCGACTTCGCCAGCTGCGCCTTGGCCTTCTCGGCCTTCTCCTGGCTGCGGGCGGCCAGCAGCACCGGGTGCCCGGCCTTGGCGAACACCTCGGCGATGCCGGTGGCCATCGTGCCCGAGCCGCAGACCCCGACCGTGTGCACGGCGCGGCCGGGCACCTTGGCGCGGGCCGGTCCGGTCGCCGCGTCCACGGCCTTGGACGAGCCCGGCGCCTCGTAGGTGTAGAAGCCGCGCCCGGACTTGCGGCCCAGCAGTCCGGCCGAGACCAGCTGGCCGAGGATCGGCGCGGGCGCGTGCAGCTTGTCGCGGGACTGCTCGTACATCGCCTCCAGCACGGTGCGCGCGGTGTCGACGCCGATCAGGTCGAGCAGCGCCAGCGGGCCCATCGGCAGGCCGCAGCCGAGCCGCATCGCGGCGTCGATGTCCTCCCGGGAGGCGTACTTGGACTCGTACATCGCGGCGGCCTGGTTCAGGTACGCGAACAGCAGGCCGTTCACCACGAAACCGGCCCGGTCGCCGGCCGCCACCGGCTCCTTGCCCAGATCGCGGGCGAAGGCGGCGGCGTCCTCGGCGGTCTGCGGGGAGGTCAGCACGGTGCGGACCACCTCGACCAGCTTCATGGTGTGCACCGGGTTGAAGAAGTGCAGGCCGAGCACCCGCTCCGGACGGGCGGTCGCGGCCGCGATCCGGGTCACCGACAGGGCGGTGGTGCCGGTGGCCAGCACCGTGCCCTCCGGGCAGATCCGGTCCAGCTCGGCGAAGACCTCCCGCTTCAGCTCCAGCTGCTCGGGGACCTCCTCGATCACCAGGTCCGCCTCGGCGGCGGCCGCCAGCGCGTGCCCGACCGAGATCCGGGCCAGCAGCGCGGTGCGCTCCTCGGCGGTGATCCGCTCCCGGTCGACCGCGTGCGCGGTCGCCTCCTCGATCCGGGCCAGCGCCCGGGCGGCGGAGTCCTCGGTGGCCTCGATGCCGATCACCCGGCGGCCGCTCCTGGCGACCGCCACCGCGACGCCGGCACCCATCGTGCCGAGGCCGACGACGGCCACGGTGGGGAAGGGACGCTCCATGTCCTGACTCCTAGTCATGAAGGGCCCGCGCGTGCTCCGGCGGGCGGGCCGCCGCACCCGTCGGCGAAACGGGGGCGGCCGCCGCCGGAGGAGGGTTCACGCGCGGGGGCTTGGGGAGATGACGGGTCCGGCAGACCCGGGCGCCGGCCGGTCCGCTCCGGCCGAACTGCGGGGTGTGCCGTGGTACTCAGGCGCTCGAAGGTGAAGGAAGCGACGCTGATACAAGGAGAGAAACCCGGCCCGCCGCGGTTCGCGGCACCGGCCGGTGAAGACGCACCGCGCGGGCACCGCAGACACGGCGACCGCGACCTCCTGCCGGTGCGGCTCCCGAAGCCCGGCGGTGGTGCGTGCGGCCACTGTAGCGAAGCTACTCGCCGGTAGGAAGAGGGCGGGAGTGGAAAGCCGAACACACCGTGCCCGGGAGCGCACTGGACGCCGCAGCCCCGAACGAGTGAACGGGCGGACGGGCGTCCGTTTGTTCCACTCGATAGGGGAGTTACCCGCACCCGGTTCCAGGGGCAGCATGGTGGCATGGGCACCGTCACCACCTCCCAGGCCGCTGGTCCCGCCGAGCCGCTCGGCCCCGGCGCATCCGCGGCCGCCGTCGCGGCCGCCGTCGCGCTGCCCCCGCGGGCCGAGCGCGCCGCGCGGGCCGAGGAGGCGGCCGACCGGCTGCGCACCGCCGCTGTCGAGGTGGTGGCCGTCACCTGGGTGGACAACGCCGGCATCTCCCGGGTCAAGGCCGTGCCGCTCGGCAGCCTGGTGCACGCGGCCGAGTGGGGCGTCGGCACAGCGCCCTGCTTCGACGTGTTCCTCGCCGACGACACCATCACCACCAGCCCGATCATCGGCGGCCCCACCGGGGACTTGAGGCTCTACCCCGACCTCGACCGGCTCGTCCCGCTGGCCGCCCAGCCCGGCTGGGCCTGGGCCCCGGGGGACCGCCACACCCAGGCCGGCGGCCCGCACCCCGGCTGCCAACGGCTGTTCGCCCGCCGGATGGAGGCCGCGGCCGCCGCCCGCGGGCTGAGCCTCAAGGCCGGCATCGAGGTCGAGTGGGTGGTGGCCCTGGCCGGGGCCCCGAACGAGCCGCCGCAGTACCCGACGCACGGCCCCGCGTACGGCATGCACCGCCTCACCGACCTCTCCGACTACCTGCGGGACGTCCTGCGCGCCCTCGGCCAGCAGGGGCTCAGCGTGCTGCAGGTCCACCCCGAGTACGCGCCGGGCCAGTTCGAGGTCTCGGTCGCCCCCGAGGGCCCGGTCGGCGCCGCCGACACCTCCGTCCTGGTCCGGCACACCATCCGCGCCGTCTCCGCCAGGTACGGCCTGCGGACGTCCTTCGCCCCGGTGGTCGAGCCCGACGGGGTCGGCAACGGCGGGCACCTGCACCTCAGCCTCTGGCGGGACGGCCGCAACCTCGGCCACGGCGGCTCCGGCCCGCACGGGCTGACGGCCGAGGCCGAGGGCTTCCTCGCCGGGGTGCTCCAGGCCCTGCCCGAACTCCTGGTGCTGGGCTGCTCCAGCCCCGCCGGGTACCTGCGGCTGGTGCCCTCGCACTGGGCCGGGGCGTACCAGTGCTGGGGCCTGGAGAACCGGGAGGCCGCGCTACGCCTGGTGACCGGCTCCACCGGGGAGCGGGCCGCCACCGCGAACGCCGAGGTCAAGTGCTTCGACGCGAGCGCCAACCCGTACCTGGCGGTCGGCGCGGTGATCGCCGTCGGGCTCGCCGGGCTGGAGCAACGCCACGTCCTGCCGCCGGAGTTCACCGGTGATCCGGCCGCCGCCGAGCCCGGCACGGTGCCCCGCCTGCCGCAGGGCCCGGCCGAGGCGATCGCCGCGTACGAGCGCTCGGCGGTGCTGCGCGAGGCGCTCGGCGAGCCGCTCCACCAGGCGGTGCTGGCGGTGCGCCGAGCCGAGGCCGAGCAGTACGCGGCCGTCGGCCCCGAGGAGTTGGTCGCGGCGACGCGCTGGAGGTACTGACCGGTGGCCCGTCCGGAGGTCCCGGAGGCCCTGGAGGTGCCGGCGCTGGTCGACCACCACTGCCACAGCGTGGTGGCCGCCGACCTCGCCGACGACGCCCTGGCCGGGCTGCTCACCGAGTCCGACCGCCCGCCCGCGCCCGGCTGTTCGCCCTTCGACAGCGCACTCGGCCTGGCCGTGCGGCGCTGGTGTCCGCCCGCGCTCGGCCTGCCCGCGCACGCCCCGGCCGCCGACTACCTGGCCCGGCGGCGCGAGTTGGGCGCCGCCGAGGCCACCCGCCGGCTGCTCGCGGCCACCGGGCTGGACACCTGCCTGGTGGACACCGGGCTGACCGCCGCCGCGGGCCGCGAGCTGCTGCCGCTGACCGAACTCGCCGAGGCCACCGGGGCGGTGGTGCGCGAGGTGGTCCGACTGGAGACGGTGGCCGAGACGGTGGCGTCCGGCGCCGAGGACTGGCCGCGGGCCGTCGGCGAGGCCCTGGCGGCGGCCGCCACCGGCGCGGTCGCGGTCAAGTCGGTGCTCGCCTACCGGCATGGTCTGGCCGTCCCGGCGGAACGGCCCGCGCGCCCTTCCGTGGTGGCCGCCGCCGGGGCCCGGCTGCGCAACGGGCGCGCCCGGCTGGCCGACCCGGTGCTGCTGCACCACCTGCTCTGGACGGCCGTGGACGTCTGTGCCGAGCTGGGCCTGCCGCTCCAGCTCCACACCGGCTTCGGCGATCCCGACCTCACCCTGCACCGCGCAGACCCGTCCCTGCTGACCGACTTCGTCCGCGCCGCCGAGCCGAGCGGCGTCCCGCTGGTGCTGCTGCACGGCTATCCGTACCACCGACAGGCCGCCTGGCTGGCCCAGGCCTTTCCGACGGTGTACACCGATCTCGGGCTGACGGCCTCGTACACTGGGCCGCGGGTGGCGGCGGTGCTCGGCGAGATGCTGGAACTGGCGCCGTTCGGAAAACTGCTGTTCTCCACCGATGCCTACGGACTTCCCGAACTGTTCTCGGTGGGCGCCGCACAGTTCCGGTACGGACTGGGCATGCTGCTCTCCGACTGGCAGGCGGGCGGTGCCTGTTCGGCCCCGGACGCCCAGCGGCTGGCACGACTGATCGCCGCTGACAACGCACGCCGGTTGTACGCGCTCCAGTAGGCGCTCCGGCGGTCTTTCGCGTACATGCCCAGCTGCGTCGGCTCGTCGGCGAACCATCACTTTTTAACAATCTTCAGCTCTGTTGCCCTTGTTGACCGATGGAGCGTTAACCTCCGCTGTTGGTCGAGATGTGACGATTAGATGACTACCTCTTGCGCTTTTCAGCGAATATTCATTAACGTCCCGGTCATCCCAGCGCACCTGCCACACCGCAGCTGCCGCATGACGACTCGGGAGGGCCAACCCCAATGAGAGCTACTCGGATCAGCCGGACCCGGTACGCGGCAGTGGGCCTCGTGCTCGCCACCGCCGGCGCCCTCGCGCTCCCGGCCGGCACCGCCGTCGCGGCGCCCACCGGTGACTCGACGACCGGTCCGCTGCTCAGCTACGTCGTCAACACCAAGGCCAACCACGGTCAGGTGCAGAAGGTCGAGAAGGCCATCACCGGCCTCGGCGGCACGGTGGTCCAGTCGTACGAGCAGGTCGGCGTCGTGGTCGCCCGCTCCAACGACACCAAGTTCGCGGAGAAGCTGCGCCTGGCCAAGGGCGTCGACTCCGTCGGCGCCAGCCGCACCAAGGGCATCCTCGCCGCGGACCAGGGCAAGGCCGAGGTCGCCGCCGAGCCGACCGGCGCCGCCGCCGCTGCCGACGGCCAGGAGCCGTACGAGCCCAACCAGTGGGACATGCGCCAGATCGGCGTCGACAAGGCGCACAAGATCTCGCTGGGCAGCCGCAACGTCACCGTCGGCGTGCTGGACTCCGGCATCGACGCCACCCACGAGGACCTGGCCGCCAACGTGGACGCCTCGCAGTCGGTCTCCTGCATCGACGGCAAGACCAACACCGACTGGAAGGCCTGGCAGCCGACCACCAGCGACCACGGCACCCACGTGGCCGGCACGATCGCCGCCGCCAAGAACGGCAAGGGCATCGTCGGCATCGCCCCGAACGTGAAGCTGGCCGCGGTCAAGGTCGTCGACGACGGTGGCTTCATCTACCCGGAGAACGCGGTCTGCGGCTTCGTCTGGGCCGGCGAGCACGGCTTCAAGGTGACGAACAACAGCTACTACGTCGACCCGTGGATGTTCAACTGCCCGAACGACAAGGACCAGGCCGCGGTCTCGGACGCGATCCGCAAGGCCGTCGCCTTCTCGCAGCGCAAGGGCGTCCTGAACGTCGCCGCCGCGGGCAACGAGAACATCGACCTGGCGCACAAGACCACTGACGTCTCCAGCCCGGACGACACCAAGCCCGGCACCCGCCCGGTCACCAACGACTGCCTGTCGCTGCCGACCGAGCTGCCCGGCGTGATCGCGGTCTCCGCGGTCGGCGTCAACGGCGACAAGTCGTACTACTCCAGCTACGGCAAGGGCGTCGTCACCGTCGCCGCGCCGGGCGGTGACGCCCGCTACCAGATCCCGAACACCCCGGACAAGAACGGTCGCATCCTGTCGACCATCCCGGGCAACAAGTACGGGTACATGCAGGGCACCTCGATGGCCACCCCGCACGTCACCGGCGTGGTCGCGCTGCTCGCCAGCACCTTCCCGTGGGCCAGCCCGGACGAGCTGACCGAGCTGCTGACCAACCAGGCCGAGTCCCACGCCTGCCCGACCGGCGTGTACAACCCGGGCAACACCGGCCAGTTCACGGCCACCTGCGAGGGCGGCGCGGACGACAACGGCTTCTACGGCGCGGGCATCATCAACGCCGAGAAGGCGGTCCAGTGGTGGCGCTGACGCGCTGACCACCGAGCGCTGAGCACCGAACGCTGAGCTGGGGAGCGGGGCCCATGGTCCCGCTCCCCAGCTGCGTTTGAGTACCCGTACTCAGGCCGCAGCCACCCCCGCCGCACAGGATGGGGATCCGTAACCACCGGATCCACCACAGGAGTCGAGCGGCATGGCCGAGACCCTCCCCCGCCCACGCAAGCAGCTCGCACTGGCCCTCGGCGTGGTCGAACTCCTCCTCGCCGCGCCGATGCTGGTGCCCCTCGGCCTCGGCGCCTTCATGGTCGGGGTGATGGCGTTCGCCAGCGGCCGTGCCGCCGCGTTGCTCTTCCCGCTGCTCGTGGTCGCGGGCCCGCTGCTCGGACTGGGCGCCACGCTCCTGATCGCGCGGGTGCAGCGGCTGTCCAGGGACGTCGCGTTCCCGCTGGTCGGCTTCGGCCTGCTGGCCGGCACCGCGATCGAGTACTTCTCGCTGAGCTGGAGCTAGCCCACCCGAGTCCTAGCCCTCGAAGTGGTGCTCCCAGACCGTCTCCACCGACGGCTTGCCGTGCAGGTCCGGCACCTCCCGCAACCAGGCCGGCCGACCGGCCCGGGTCCGGGCCGCGTGCCGCAGCTCCGCCTCGCGCAGCTGCTCGGGGGTGGCGAAGCCCTCCGGCAGCCACTCCTCGGAGAGCACCGCCCGGGCGGCCAGGTGGCTGACGTACGCGTGCCGGACGGCGTCCACCGAGTCGAAGCCGGGCTCGTCGGCCAGCCACTCGTCCGGGACCAGCGCCACCACCTGCTCCAGCAGCTCGACCGTGACCAGCGGCCCGAGGTCCTCGTCGGCCAGCCGGACGTCCGGGGCGCAGGCGCCGAGCGCGTGGGCGCTGAGGTCGTACCGCTTGCCGACGGACGCCTCGGCGGTGGCCCAGCGGTGGTGGAAGATCAGCGCGGCGCCGTTGTCGATCAGCCAGAGCCGCTTGTGCCAGACCACCAGGTTGGGGTTGTGGACGGTGCGGTCGACGTTGCCGGTGAGCGCGTCCAGCCAGACCACCCGCCCGGCCTCGGCGGAGTCCACCGGGATCATCCCCGGCCGGTAGTCCGCGGCCCCGGGCAGCAGGTCCATCCCGAGGTTGAGCCCGGCGCTGGCCTTGAGCAGGTCCTGGATCTCGGCGTCCGGCTCGTCCGCGGCCACCACCGGGTCGAAGTCCACCAGCCGCAGCTCCGGCACCCGCAGCCCGAGCCGCCGGGCCAGTTCGCCGACGATCACCTCGGCCACCAGCGCCTTGCGGCCCTGGGCGGCACCGGTGAACTTGACCACGTACGTCCCCAGGTCGTCGGTCTCCACGACGCCCGGCACCGAGCCGCCGGCCCGCAGCGGGTCCACGTAGCGCAGCGCAGTCACCAGATCGAGCACACCGGTCACCCTATCCCGCCGAGTAACCGCCGCGCCGCTGTGATTGGCTTGCCGGTGAGAACGGTACGGAGATCGGTACCCACCACACGAGGAGAGCAAGGTCATGGGACAGGTGCAGGCCACCACCGAGCGGGTCTACGACGCCGCCCCCGAGCGGGTGTACGAGGCGCTGGCCGACTACCAGGTGACCCGCCCGAAGCTGCTGCCGACGCAGTACAGCGAGTACGAGGTGCGGGTCGGCGGCACCGGCGCAGGCACCCAGGTGCACTGGAAGCTGCAGGCCACCGAGAAGCGGGTGCGCGACTGCCTGTTCACCGTCTCGGCGCCCAAGCCGGACCAGCTGGTGGAGAAGGACGCCAACTCCAGCATGGTGATCACCTGGACCGTCTCGGCCGCCGGCGAGGGCCGCTCGAAGGTCACCGTCACCGCCACCTGGCAGGGCGCGACCGGCATCGGCGGCTTCTTCGAGCGCACCTTCGCCCCCAAGGGCCTGAACCGGATCCACGACCAGGTGCTGGCCAACTTGGCCGCCGAGGTCCGCTGAGCCGGATCCGCAGAAGCAGAACCGGATCCGCTGAGCCGGATCTATGGAACCGGACTGGCGCGCAGGCCGTTCCGGTGGACCGGGTGAATCGCCCGGAATTTCGAGCGGCTCGTCCGCCCGTACGAGCCGCAAGCCGTACGGGTGGACAGCCCGCCACCTGCGGGTGACGGGGGCCACGCGGCGCGGGGGAGCCACCCTAGGCTCGCCGCCGTGCATATGACGATCCTTCACATTTCGCAGCCGGTGGACGGCGGAGTCGCCCGCGTCGTCGTCGATCTGGCCCGGGGGCAGCGCGAGGCCGGGCACCGGGTGCTGGTCGCCTGTCCGCGCGGCGGGCGGCTAGCCGAGGAGGCCACCGCGGTGGGCGCGCTGGTCCGGGGCTGGCCCGCCGACCGCTCGCCCGGCCCGGCCACCGCCGCCGAGGCCTGGCGGCTGCGCCGGATCGTCCGGGCCGCCGCGCCCGATGTGGTCCACCTGCACAGCGCCAAGGCCGGGCTGGCCGGCCGGCTGGCCGTGCGCGGTGCGGTGCCGACCGTCTTCCAGCCGCACGCCTGGTCCTTCGCCGCCGTGGACGGCCCGATGGCCGCCGCCACGCTGCGCTGGGAGCGCTTCGCGACCCGCTGGGCGCACCGGCTGCTGTGCGTCAGCGTCCAGGAACGGGCGGACGGCGTGGCCGCCGGGGTGCATGCCGACTGGGCGGTGGTGCCCAACGGCGTGGACGTCCGCCACTACGCGCCGGCCGACCGCCGGGCCGCCCGGATCGCGCTCGGGCTGGACCTGGACGCGCCGCTGGCGGTGTGCGTCGGGCGGCTGTGCCGACAGAAGGGCCAGGACGTGTTGCTGGCCGCCTGGCCGGAGGTGCTGCGCCGGGTGCCACAGGCCCGGCTGGCGCTGGTCGGCGGCGGGCCGGAGGAGCAGCGGGTGGCGGAGACGGTCCGGGAGTCGGTCGAGCCGTGCCGGGTGCGGCTGGTCGGGGACGTGCCGGATCCCCGCCCGTGGCTGGCGGCGGCCGACCTGGTGGTGCTGCCCTCGCGCTGGGAGGGCATGGCGCTGGCGCCGCTGGAGGCGATGGCGGTCGCCCGTCCGGTGCTGCTGACCGACGTGCCGGGCGCCCGGGAGTGCCTGCCGCAGAGGGAGCGGGCGCGGTCGGTGGTGCCGCCCGAGGAGGTGGACGCGCTCGCCACCCGGATGGCGGAAGCGCTGTCCGATCCGATCGAGTGCGAGCGACGCGGCGCCCGGCTGCGGGAGCACGTGGTGGCCCGGCATGACGTCCGTACCGTGGTCGAACAGGTGGACGCCCTGTACCGCGACCTGCTGGGCGCCGGACCGGCGGCCGGACGGCGCCGGACCCGTGTCCCAGAGCGGATCTGATCGTTTCACATGCCGTGAATCCCCGCCGTTCCGGCGCCGGAGTATTCGCACCCTCAACCGGATATGGGTGAGGCGTCAAATCCGAAATACCTATTAATGGGCGGCTGGAATGAAACGGCAAGTCAACTTCCGGCCCACATCGCCAGATTCGGTATTGTCGGATTTTGCCTGCTTCGATTCGATTTCGTCCCGGAAATTCGCGTCCGGGCCCCTCGCGGCCGCGTCCAAGGTGACCAGTAGTTCCGCGATCGGGGGCCCCTTCGCGGGACCACCGAGAGCCGCCAGCGATAGCAGGTGCTGTCAGGACCGCGCCCACCGGGCCGGGACGGCCGCCCCTCGCCTATCGATGCCGGGGGGTCGTCACCCCGGGCACACAGCAGGGGAGTTCGTGCGCTGATGACCATTGACCACGAGAGCGTGCCGCGATCCGGCGGGCCCCTGTCCGGACCGCGTCTGCCCGGCACCGGGCTGCTCGACCGGCCGACCAGGGCGGCGTACACCCAGGCCGTGCCGGCGCCCCGCCGGCACCGCAGGGCGGTCCGCTCCCGGCTCGCCCTGCCGCTCGCACTGGTCCAGGTCGACGCGATCGCACTGTGCACCGCCACCGGCATCGCCAACCGGGCGACCGTCCCGCTCGCCCCGCTGGTCGGCGCCGCCGCAGTCCTCCCCCTGCTCCTGCTGCTCAACCTGGCCGGCGGCCTCTACCGCACCAGGCTCACCCTGTCCGTCCTGGACGAACTGCCCGCCCTCGCCGTCCGGGCCGTGGTCGCCACCGCCTTCGCCGTCACCCTGGCCGGCTGCCTGGACGGCCGCTGGCCCGACTGCGGCCCGGCCACCCCGGCCCGCCTCACCGTCCTGCTCGGCGCCCAGCTGCTGATCGCCGCCGTCAGTCGCGGCGTCCTCTACCACCTGGTCCGGCGGATCCGCCGCGGCCGCCCCAGCCCCGTCCTGGTGCTCGGCGCCGGCCGGCT
This sequence comes from Kitasatospora sp. NPDC053057, assembly GCF_044546945.1. Classification (NCBI taxonomy): domain Bacteria; kingdom Bacillati; phylum Actinomycetota; class Actinomycetes; order Kitasatosporales; family Streptomycetaceae; genus Kitasatospora; species Kitasatospora sp. NPDC053057. Next base: position 12,551 of record NZ_JBITZP010000044.1, read on the forward strand.
CGGCCGCAAGGTCGCCGCCGCGCTCAGCGAGCACGGCGAGTACGGCATGCGCCCGGTCGGCTTCCTGGACGCCGACCCGCCGCTGCTGGCCGGCGACATCGACCTGCCCGTGCTCGGCGGCCGCGAGGTGCTGGAGCGCGAGGTCCGCCGGCACCGGATCCACCACGTGATCGCCACCGCCGGAGCCGCCGACGAGGCCGAGACCGCCGCCGCCCTGCGCGACGCCGCCCGGCTCGGCTGCCAGGTCTGGCTGGTGCCCGCACTGCGTGAGCACGGCTCGCTACCCACCGCCCCGATCGCCGGCGCCGACCACCTGTGGGGCTTTCCCTGCCTGCGGCTCGGCGGCCCGGCCATGCGCCGCCCCGGCTGGGCCGTCAAGCGCGCCCTGGACGTCACCGCCGCCGGGTTCGGCCTGCTGCTGCTCGCCCCCGTCCTCGCGCTGTGCGCCCTCGCCGTCCGCTTCGACACCGGCCCCGGCGTGCTCTTCCGCCAGCAGCGCACCGGCCTGGACGGGCGGGTCTTCACCGTCCTGAAATTCCGCACCCTGCGCCCCAGCAACGAGCACGAGTCGGCGACCCGCTGGAACATCTCCCAGGACCACCGGATGGGCGCCGTCGGCCGCCTGCTGCGCAAGAGCTCGCTGGACGAGCTGCCGCAGCTGTGGAACGTCCTGCGCGGCGACATGAGCCTGGTCGGCCCGCGCCCCGAACGCCCGTACTTCGTCATGCGGTTCAGCCAGGCCTACCCCGAGTACGCCGACCGACACCGCGTCCCGGTCGGCCTCACCGGTCTCGCCCAGGTCAACGGCCTGCGCGGGGACACCTCGATCGAGGACCGGGCCCGCTTCGACAACCGCTACATCGAGAGCTGGAGCCTCTGGCAGGACGTCAAGATCCTGTGTCGCACGGCGGCGCTGATGCTCCACCCGGACGGGAGCTGACCCGGCGTGGCCCTGACTCTTCCGGACCTTCCACGTCCGGCCTTACGGCGGGCCCTGCCCGCGCTCGCGGACCGGCCGAGCCTGCTCGCCGCGGCCACCGTCCTGCTGGTCTGCGTGCCCACCGGGGAGAAGGACGTCACCGCGGCCGTCCACGTCACCGCCGCCGACGTCGCCTCGCTCGCCCTGGTCGCACTCACCGCGCTCAACCTGCTGCGCGGACGGCTGCCCGCGATCAGCCGCACCACCGGCGTGCTGTTCGGCGCCATCGTGGTCGCCGCCGCCGTCGCCACCGCCGGTTCGATCGACCCGGCCACCAGCCTCACCGGCTTCGTCCGGCTCACCCAGGTGTTCGTCCTGGTGCCCGTCGCCGTGCTCTGCTCGCTGCGCGACCGCACCGACCAGCGGCTCGTCCTCGGCTCCTTCGTGCTCGCCGCCCTGATCCAGGGCGTGGTCGGCGCGAACCAGTACCTCACCCGCACCGGCGCCTCCTACACCGGCCAGCCGATCCGGGCCGTCGGCACCTTCGGCGCGCTGGACATCATGGCGATGTCCACCGTGGTCAGCTACGGGCTGCTCGCCGCCCTCGCCCTCGCCCTCGGCGAACGCGGACCGGGCGGCAACGCCCGGCTGCGGCGCGCGATGTTCGCCGCCGCCGCCTTCCTCGCCTTCCCGCTCGCCGTCTCCTTCAGCCGCGGCAGCTGGATCGCCACCGGCGTCGCCGCCACCATGCTGTTGCTGCGCGCGGACGCCCGGCTGCTGGTCCGCAGCGCCGTGCTGGGCCTGGCCGCCGCCGTCGTCCTGATCGGCGGCCTCGGCCTCGGCGCCTCCGGCGTCACCGAGCGGCTCAGCTCGATCGGCTCCGTCTCCGCCGCGCCCGACCAGTCCGTCTCCGACCGCTACGACCTGTGGGCCACCGCCGGGCGGATCTGGCAGGACCACCCCGTCCACGGCGCCGGACCGAAGGCCTTCCCCAGACTGCGCGACAGCCACGCCCCGCTGCGGCTGTCCTCCGGCAGCGACGCCGCCGACTCCACCATCGGCTTCGAACGCGAGCCGCTGCTCTCCCCGCACAACATGTACTTCCTGGTGCTCAGCGAGCAGGGCCTGATCGGCATCACCGCCTACGCCGCGCTCTTCCTCAGCCTGCTGCTCGGCTGCCTCCGCCACCGCCGCGGCACGGTGCTCGCCGCCCTCGCCCTGCTCACCTGGGTGCTGGTCGACTTCCTCTACGCCGACATCGGCGGCACCACCACCGTGCTGACCTCCGTCGTCCTCGGCCTCGCCGCCCGCGCGGCCTTCCCGGAGGCGGCCCGCCCCGAGCCGAAGGGGCACTCCGGTGCCGACTGCGACGAGCGGGCGATGACACTGTGACCACGGATCAGCCTGCCGCGCTCGCCTCCCTTCCGGCCCCCCGCAGCGCCCCGGCCGAAGCCCCCGCCCCCGGGCCCGACCCGGTGCCCCGCGGCGGGTTCCTCGTCAAGGCCTTCGGCATCACCGCCGTGCTCAGCGCGGCCGGGTCCGGCCTCGGGCTGCTGCGCGACCTCCTGCTGGCCCGCTACTTCGGCGCCAGCCAGGGCACCGACGCCTTTCTGGTCGCCTGGACCGTCCCCGAGACGGCCGCCCCGCTGCTGATCGAGGACGCCATGTCCTTCCTCATGGTGCCCGCCTTCGCCCTCGCCCTGGTGCTGCGCGACGAGGACCCGGACGCCCCCGACCCGGTCCGCCACCTGGTCCGCGCCACCCTGCCCTGGCTGCTGCTGGCGCTCAGCGGGTTGGCCCTGGCCGCCGCCCTGGGCGCCCCCCAGCTGGTCGAGCTGCTCGCCCCCGGCCTGCCCGATCCGAGCCTGGCCGTCGTCTGCACCCGGATCACCGCGATCACCGTGCTGCCCTTCGGAGTGGCCGGCTACCTGGCCGCCGCGCTGCGCGCCCACCACAGCTTCACCGCCCCGGCCGGCATCTACGTCGCCTACAACCTCGGCATCCTGGCCCTGCTGTTCGGCTTCCACGGCCTGCTCGGCGTGCGTTCCGCCGCCCTCGGCGTGGGGCTCGGCAGCCTGCTGATGGCCGGTCTGCTGGTCGGCCCGTTCCTGCGCCGGCTGCGGACCGGTCAGGCCGGTCAGGCAGGCGCCGGCCGCAGCCGGCGCAGCCGCAACACCCTGGTGCTGATGCCGCTGGCCCTGCTGCCGGTGGCGGCCTTCACGCTGACCCGCCAGTCCCAGGTATTCGTCGAGCGCTACCTCGGCTCGGCGCTGCCGCCCGGCACCATCTCGCACCTCAACTACGCCGCCAAGGTCTCCCAACTCGCCATGACGGCGGGCATCCTGATCTGCACCGTCACCTTCCCGCTGGTCGCCCGGGCGCTCGCGGCGGGGGACCTCACGGCCGCCCGCGACCGGGTCGAGAAGGACCTCGGCCAGGCCGCCGCGGTCGTCCTGCTCGGCACCGCCTTCCTGATGGCCTGCGCCCCCTCGGTGGTCTCGCTGCTGTTCCAGCGCGGCGCCTTCGGCCCCCACGACACCGCCGCCACCGCCGACGTCATCCGGGTGTACAGCTTCGGCCTGCCCGCCCAGGCGCTGACCGGCGTGATGATCCGACCGTACTTCTCGCTGCGCCCGGTGGTCCGCCGGGCCGGCGATCCGCGGGCCGAGGACGGCGGCCGCCGGCTGCTGGACTGGTACCCGCTCGCCGCGATGCTGCTCGGGCTCGGCGTGACCGTCACCGTCGGCCTGCTCGCCACGCCCCGCTTCGGCGCCCTCGGCCTGGCCGCCGGCAACGCGGCCGGGATCACCGCGACCGCCGTGCTGCTGCTGCGCGGCCTGGTGTTGCGCGGCATCCCGCTGAGGCTGCGCCGGGTGCTCGGCGGCCACGCTCGGCTGGTCGGCACCGCCGCCGGCGCCACCGCGCTGGGCGCCGCCGCCGCCGGCCTGGCCGCCGACCCGCTGTTCTCGACCCTCGCCGGGGGCCTCACCGTGGCGCTGGCCTTCGCCGCCCTCGGCACCGGACTCGGTGCGCGGGAGGTGCGGGGCCCGGTCCTCGCCGCCGCCCGGGTCATGGGTCGGGCGCCTCTCCGGCGGATCCCGCCGGGCCCGCGGCGTCCGGGCACGCGCCTCGCCGCACTGTCGTCAGCCGCCGATCCGACGAGGTCCGCCGGAGAGGCCCTGGACCCGCCAATCGTCGCCGATGAAGGGAAGTTTCCCCATGGACAATGAACGGGGAACCGTCCGTTCGGCCCAGGCGGGCGTCACAAACGCCCCGCCCGACCGGGCGCGACTGCCCAGGAGCCGCCGTCCGGTCGGTGAACCCGCCGACCCAGGCTCCTCCTCGCCGTGGATCCTGATGTACCACTCGGTGGCGGTCGAGGAGGAGGATCCATACCAACTCACCGTCAGCCCCGAGCGGTTCGCCGAGCAGATCGCCTGGCTGCACAGGCGCGGGCGGCGCGGGGTCTCGATCCGCGAGCTGATGCGGGCCCGGGCCAACGGGCACGGGCGGGACGACAAGCTGGTCGGCCTCACCTTCGACGACGGCTACGCGGACTTCGCCCGCTACGCGGTACCGATTCTGCAGGCGTACGGCTTCACCGCCACCGCGTACGTGGTCGCCGACCTCCTCGGCCAGGACAACGGCTGGGACACCGAGGGTCCGCGCAAGAAGCTGCTCACCGTCGAGGAGGTCACCGAACTCGCCGCCGCGGGCTGGGAGATCGGCTCGCACGGCCTCGGCCACCAGGCGCTGCCCGGCCTGCCCGCCGACGTCCTCGCGGCGCAGACCCGGGAGAGCCGGCGGCTGCTGGAGGAGGTGGTCGGCGGCCCGGTCACCGGCTTCTGCTACCCGTACGGCGCCGTCGACTCGCCCGCCACCCTGGCCGTGCGCGACGCCGGGTACGACTACGCCTGCGCCATCGCCCACTCCCCGCTCACCGGCCGTTTCGCCCTGCCCCGCTGCTACGTCGGCGACCGCGACGGCGCCTGGCGGCTGCGCGCCAAGAAGGGCCGGCACCAGCTGCGGGACGCCGTCGCCGAGCTGAAGCGCGGCCGCCAGGAGCGCCGGCCGTGAGGGTGCTGCACATCGTCACCGGGCTCGCCTCGGGCGGCGCGGAGCGTCAACTCCACCTGTTGCTGCGCCACTTGCCGCCGCACCAGCGCTGCGAGGTGCTCGCCCTGACCAACCCCGGCACGGTCGCCGACGCGCTGCGCGCGGACGGGGTGACCGTCCACCACCTCGGCATGCGCGGCAACCGGGACCTCGGCGCGCTGCCCCGGCTGGTCCGGCTGGTCCGGGCCGGCCGCTACGACCTGGTGCACACCCACCTCTACCGCGCCCAGCTGTACGGCCGGCTGGCCGCGCGGCTGGCCGGGGTGCGGGCGGTGGTCTCCACCGAGCACTCGCTGCACGCCGGGGTGATCGAGGGCCGGCCGGTCACCCGGGGCGTCAAGGGCCTCTACCTGGCTGCCGAGCGCCTCGGCAGCACCACCGTCGCGGTCTCCCGGCAGGTCGCCCAGACGCTGCGCTCCTGGGGCGTCCCGCCGACCCGGATCGAGCTGATCCCCAACGGCATCGACACCGCCGGCTACCGCCGCCCGCCCGCCGAGCGGTCCGCCGCCCGCGGCCGGGTCCGGGCCGAACTGGGTCTGCCGGAGGGCAGTTGGGTGGTCGGCGGGGTCGGCCGACTGGTCCCCGGCAAGCGTTTCGAGGTGCTGGTGGCGGCGCTCGTGGACCTCGACCCGGCGACCAGGCTGATGCTGGTCGGGGAGGGCCCCGAGCGCGCCGAACTGGAGCGCCGGGCCACCGAACTCGGCGTCCGGGAGCGGCTGGTGCTCACCGGCGAGCGCGACGACGTGCCCGATCTGTTGGCCGCCATGGACGTGCTGGCGGCCCCCTCCACCGCGGAGACCTTCGGCCTCGGCGTGCTGGAGGGCCTCGCGGCCGGGCTGCCGGTGCGGCACAGCGCCTGCCCGGCGCTCGACGAACTCCCGCCCAGCGCCGCCCCGCAGGCCCGCCGCATCCCCTCCGAGCCCGCCGCGTACGCCGCCGCGCTGCGCGACCTGCGGCAGCTGAGCGGCCACATCGCCGACCCGCTGCCGCACCCCCCGGCCGTCGGCCACTACGACATCGCCCGGGTCGCCGCCGACCTGGGCGCCCTCTACGACCGGCTGGCCCGCGTCTGACCGCCCGCCGCCGGTACCGCCGTTCCAGACCCAAGGAGTCACACCCATGACCACACCGCGCCGAAGCGCCCGCCACCTGGTCCGCCGCTGGTGGCCGGTGGCGCTCGCGGTGCCGCTGGGCGCCGTGGCCGGCGCCGGGTACGCCGTCGTCTCGCCCCCCTCGTACTCCGCCAGCGCCTACGTCCTCGTGGTGCCCCAGAACCCGGGGGAGTCGGCGACCGCGACCAATTTCGCCCAGGCCTACGGGCGGCTCGCGGGCCAGCCCCAGGTGCTCGCGGTCGCGGCCGCCGAGACCGGCCACACCCGGTCCGGGCTGGAGTCCCTGGTGTCCGGGACGACCTCCCCGGACGCCCCGATGATCGAGATCACCGGCACCGGGACCCGCGCCCAGGAGGCCTCCCGGACCGCCGACGCGGTGGCCCGCTCGCTGGTCGCCTTCGCCAACACCAGCAGTAAGGACACCAACGTCCGGCTGGTGACGCTGGCCCCGGCCGCCGAGCCGGACAAGCCGACCACGCCGTCCGCCAAACTGGACGTCGCGGTCGGCGCCGCGGCCGGGCTGTTGCTCGGGTCGCTGGTGCTGATGACCCGTCGGCGCGGCGGCACGGCCGACGTCGAGGCGGAGGCCCCCGGGGCCGCTGGGGCTCCGGCGGCGACCGCGGCACCGGAGGCTCCCGAGCCGGCCGAGGCCGCCCCGGCCGCGCCCCGCCAGCGCAGCGCGGCGCAGAGCGGCAGGGCCCGGTCGAAAGCAGAGTCCAAGACCGAGCCCAAGACCGAGCCCAAGACCGAGCCCAAGACCGAGCCCAAGACCGAGGCGAAGGCCGAGCCCAAGGCCGAGTCCAAGACCGCCGCGAAGGCCGAGGCCGCAGCCACCCAGGGCGGCAAGCCCGATGCGGGGTCCAAGCCCCCGGCCGAGGAGAAGGCCGCCGCCGGGAGCGGGCGATGAGCACCGAGGCCCGCGCCGCCGGTCTGCCGGCCCAGTCGGCCACGCCCGTCTGGACCACCGAGCTGCGCCGCGAGGACGACGCACTGGACACCGTCGCCGAGGAGTGGGACGACCTGGCGGTCCGCTGCCGCACCGCCACCTTCTTCCAGGCCGCCGCCTGGCAGCGCTCCTGGTGGCGTCACTACGGCCGCCCCGGCGCGCTGCTGGTGGTGCTGGTCCGCCGGGACGGCCGGCTGGTCGGCGCCGGCGCCTTCATGCGGCGCGGCGGCCCGTTCGGCGGTCTCACCGGTCTCGGCGCCGGGCTGGTCGACTACTGCGACGTCCTGCTCGACGACGACTGCGCCGACCGGGCCGCCGCCGAGTTCGCCGCCGCCCTGCCGCTCACCCGCCCCTGGCACTGGCTGGAGCTGCGCGAGGTGCACCCCGAGGCGGCGGTGCAGCGGGTGTACGAACACTGGCTCGGCTTCCGCCGCCGCCACCAGGACTCACTGTGCCAGTACCTCCCGGCCGTCCCGATGGAGCGGCTGCTCAAGCGGGTGCCCGGCAAGACCGCCCAGCGCAGCCGGGTGAAGCTGCGCAAGATCGCCGAGGCCGGGGTGCGGGTCCGCTCCACGCCGGTGGACGAGGTGCCGGCCGCCCTGGAGGGGCTGCTGCGGCTGCACTTCCTGCAGTGGCAGGAGCGCGGCGTCACCGCCGAGCACCGCACCGAGCGCTTCGCCCGGCACCTGACCGAGTCCACCGTCGGCCTGGTGGCCACCGGCCGGGCGGCCGTCCACCAGTTCCACCTGGACGGCGAGCTGGTCGCGGTCAACCTGCTGCTGCTCTGCCCCTCCTTCGGCGGGCTGTACATGTACGGCGCCCATCCGCGGCTGCGCGAGCGGCTGGACATCGCCGGGCTGTTGTTCAGCGCGGCCCTGGACGAGACGGTCGGCACGGGCATCCCGGTGCTCGGCCTGCTGCGCGGCCAGGAACCGTACAAGCAGCGCTGGCGGCCGGACCAGTTGCCCAACCAGCGTCTGCTGCTGGGCCCGGCCGGGGTGGCCCCGGCGGCCGCCGCCCGGGCCGGCGCGGTGCGCGCCCGGCAGGCCGCGGTGCACCGGCTGCGCACCCGCTTCCCCCGGCTCAAGGAGGCGCTGCTGGCCCGCCGCCGGGCCTGACCGCCGTTCAGCGCCGCGACGGCGTCCCGGCCGCGGACGGGCTCGGCGACGCAGCGGCGGAGGGGCTCGCGGTCGCGCCCGGCAGGGCGGGCAGGCCCGGCACGGTCGGCGGGGTGGGCACGGTCGGTGTCGCCGGTGCGGTGGGGGCGCTCGGCGCCACCGGCACGATCGGGGCCGGGGGCGCCGTCGGCAGCACGAGCGGCGCCCCCGGCGAACCGGACATCAGCTGCTTGAACACCGCGGTCGAGCGCGGATTGCTCCGGCACTGGAAGAAGCCGTGCGGGCAGTAGTCGGTGACGGTCTGGTAGGCGGTGTCGTGGGTGCGCATCCAGTCGACCATCCGCCGGACGTACTCGGGGTTGTCGCCGTTGCGGAACAGCCCCCACTCCGGGTACGAGACCGGCTTGCCGTGCTTGACCGCGAACTCCACCTGGTCCTGCAGGCCGTACGGCTCGCGCACGAAGTCGTCGAAGGTGCTGCCGGCGGGCTGGTCGTAGCTGTCCATGCCGATGATGTCGACCACGTCGTCGCCGGGGTAGCACTTGGTCCACGGGATGGCGTCCAGGCCCCGGGTGGGGGCGAAGTCGAAGCGGAACCGCTGCCCGGGCACCGAGCGCATCACCCCGACGATCCGCCGCCAGTACGCCTTCCAGGCGGAGGGGTCGGGCTTGCAGCGGTGGGTGTAGGTGACACCGTTCATCTCCCAACCGAGGGTGATCACGGTGTTCGCGCCGCCGAGCGCCACCAGCCGGCGGGCGAGCCGCAGGAAGTGGCTGTCGAAATCCCCGCGCGCGCCCTGGCCGAGCAGCCGGGCGACCTCGCCGTCCGGCACGTCCGCCTCGTTGGGCACCAGCATCGGCACGCCGAGCACAAGCAGCCGGGACGGGTCGGCCAGCCGCCACTGCGACCACATGCCGAGCACCACGGGCTCGCCCTCGACGTCCGCCCAGCCGTTGCCTGCCAGATAGGTGTGGCCGACCTGCATGTTCGCGTTGCCGAGCCACTGGGAGTACTTGCCGATCTGCGGGATGTACTTGTCCCAGGAGCCGACGAAGGCGCCGAACGGCGGCTCGTGCTTGGGCCGCTGGACCGGCGGGCGGGGGGCCGTGCCGCGCGGCTCGAAGGCGTCCGAGGAGAGGGTGTGCCGTTCGGTCTGGCTGAGCGGCGTCCCGGCCGGGACGCTGGCCGTGGCCATCAGCAGCAGAGTGGCGGCGGCCAGCGTCAGGCGGCCGATGCGCATGGTCTGTCCTCCGGACGTCGCGGGGGGCGGGGCGGGCGCTGACCACGTCGACGGACGGTGGCGCCACGCTCGCCGACAGTAGGCCCGGCGACGGACGGAAAAGCCGAATGTCACCCTAAAGTGGGCGATATTCGAACGCCGTCTGCCGCAACACCCCTCCGGCCCGGCCGCGTGTATCAGCTCTGTAACGGTCCGGCGGGGCCCTCCGGGCCCGCCGCGGCGGGCCCCGCCGACCGGCCGGGGGGCTGACGGCGCAGGTGGGCGGGCGGGCGTACGGGACGGGCGCGCACGATCGGGCGTGCGGTGGGTGGGACGGCCCGGGAGCGATTCCGGCTGACTCGCGCGCCCGGTGAAAGGTACGCTCCGGCCGTGTCCTGGAAGCCGCCGCGTGTCCTCACCCCCCGCTCGATCCTGCCTGCCCTGGCGGTGATGCTGGTCCTTGCGGCCGGTGCGGCGGCGCACGCGAACAAGCCGGTGCCGTTCGGCGACCGGGTGGCGGGGCCGGCCGACGCGGACGCGACCCCGGTGAACTCCCAGTCGCTCAGCTCGGCCGACCTGGACCTCAAGGTGGTCGGCCCCGGGCTGGAGGCGTACCACAAGCAGACCGGCGAGCGGGCCTGGACGTACCGCCGCGAGGGCGCCGAGGCGCTCTACCTGGCGATGGCCGGGGACAACGCGATCGTGGTCTGGGACGACGGCCTGGTCACCTCGGTGCGCCCGGGCGACCACGAGGTGCGCTGGCACCGCGCCGTGCCGGGCCTCGCGGACTACCTGCGCGCCGACGGCGAGCCGGGCGCGGACAAGCGGACCGACGCCCAGCGCAAGGACACCGCCAAGCAGCGGGCCGCGGCCGCGCTGCACACCGTCCAGCGGGCCGGCTCGCCCTGGCTGGCCGTGGTGACGCCGAACCTGACCATGGGCCTGCGCGACGCCGACGGCGACCTGCGGTACAACGACCGGCCGTCCAACGGCTGCCTCTACGACCCGCTGCGCACCGTCCACACCGACTACGCCGTGCTCATCCCGCGCACGTGCACCAACGGCAGCGGGGTGGCCGTCTCCGGCGGCATCACCGGCTACCGGCTGGACAGCAACGGGTGGTCGATGATCACCGGCCCGGCCGCGACAGTCAAGGTGCTGGACCTCAGCCGGGTGGAGATCACCGACGGCCCGATCGTGCCGCCCAAGGTCTTCGACACCAAGGCCGCGGCCCCCGAGACGGCCTGCTCCAGCGTGGACGCCCCGTTCGCCGCGGTCCGCCCGCAGAGCGGCTGCGCCGACCCGTCGGCGAGCCCGACGGCGGCCGTCCCCGCGGCCCCGGCGACCCCGGCCGCCCCGTCTGCCCCGGCGACCGACCAGGCGGCCCCGGGGACCGACCAGGCGGCCGCGCAGCAGTAGCCGAGCCCCTGCGGGTACCCCGGGGAGGTAGCGCCCCGGGGCGTTTCGCGCGGCCCGGTAGACTGGCCGTCATGGCTATCTTCTCCGGGCAATAGCGGGCGGCGGCGCCCAGTTCCACCGCGCCGACCGCCGATGAAGCCCCACTTCCCGCTGCCCGGGCCCGTACCCGGCCGCCCGCCCACGTCCCAGGAGTAGTCCCAGCCATGATTTCCGCCAACGCCCTCGAGCTGCGTGCCGGTGCCCGGATCCTGATCGAGTCCGCGAGCTTCAAGGTCGCCGCCGGCGACCGGATCGGCCTGGTCGGGCGCAACGGCGCCGGCAAGACCACGCTCACCAAGGTGCTGGCCGGCGAGGGTCTGCCCGCCGCCGGTACGGTCACCCGTTCGGGCGAGGTCGGCTACCTCCCGCAGGACCCGCGCACCGGTGACCTGGACGTCCTCGCCAAGGACCGCATCCTCTCCGCCCGCGGCCTCGACACCGTGCTGAAGAAGATGCGCGAGAACGAGGAGCGGATGGCCAACGGCAAGGGCGCCACCCGGGACAACGCGATGAAGAAGTACGCGCGCCTGGAGACCGAGTTCCTCACCAAGGGCGGGTACGCCGCCGAGGCCGAGGCCGCCACCATCGCCGCCGCGCTGGGCCTGCCGGACCGCATCCTCGCCCAGCCGCTGCACACCCTCTCCGGTGGTCAGCGCCGCCGCGTCGAGCTCGCCCGGATCCTCTTCTCGGACTCCGACGTGCTGCTGCTCGACGAGCCCACCAACCACCTGGACGCGGACTCGATCGTCTGGCTGCGGGACTTCCTGAAGACCTACAAGGGCGGCTTCATCGTCATCTCGCACGACGTCGACCTGGTCGAGACGGTCGTCAACAAGGTCTTCTACCTGGACGCCAACCGCTCCGCCATCGACGTCTACAACATGGGCTGGAAGCAGTACCAGCAGCAGCGCGAGGACGACGAGAAGCGCCGCAAGCGCGAGCGGGCCAACGCCGAGAAGAAGGCCGCGACCCTGAACGCGCAGGCCGACAAGATGCGCGCCAAGGCCACCAAGACGGTGGCCGCGCAGAACATGGCCCGCCGCGCCGACAAGCTGCTCTCCGGCCTGGAGCAGGTCCGGGCGAACGACAAGGTCGCCAAGCTGCGCTTCCCGGACCCGGCCCCCTGCGGCAAGACCCCGCTGACCGCCAGCGGGCTGTCCAAGTCCTACGGCTCGCTGGAGATCTTCACCGACGTGGACCTGGCGATCGACCGCGGCTCCCGGGTCGTCGTGCTGGGCTTCAACGGCGCCGGCAAGACCACCCTGCTGCGGATGCTGGCCGGGGTGGAGGCGCCGGACACCGGCGAGGTGATCCCCGGCCACGGCCTGAAGATCGGCTACTACGCCCAGGAGCACGAGACGCTCGACGCGGAGCGCAGCGTCCTGGAGAACATGCGCTCGGCCGCGCCGGACACCGACCTGGTGCAGATCCGCAAGATCCTCGGGTCGTTCCTGTTCTCGGGCGACGACGTGGACAAGCCGGCCGGGGTGCTCTCCGGTGGTGAGAAGACCCGTCTGGCCCTGGCGACCCTGGTGGTCTCCTCCGCCAACGTGCTGCTGCTGGACGAGCCCACCAACAACCTCGACCCGGCCAGCCGCGAGGAGATCCTGGGCGCGCTGCGCGAGTTCTCCGGTGCGGTCGTGCTGGTCACCCACGACGAGGGCGCGGTCGAGGCGCTCGACCCGGAGCGGATCATCCTGCTGCCGGACGGGGTCGAGGACCTGTGGAACCCGTCGTACGCCGATCTGGTCTCGCTGGCCTGACCGGAAGTAGACGCCCCATCCGCTTTTCGGACCAGAAAATCTAGTCCTTTCGGCGTGTCCGGGAATGAAGAAGACCCGGATTCCGTTTAAGCACTTCCCGTCGGCCCGCCACTCGATCGTGGTCGGGCCGACGCTGCTGATCAGCTCTTTCTCGGCAGACGGCGGCACCCGCCCGGGGGCGTGCACTCTGCGTGAGCGCCCTGATGCACTCGGATCACCACCGCAGGACCACGCATTTGCGACATCGACCTTGTCGAATGGGTGGCCAGGACGCGGTCGATGGGTGATCATGGGAATCTGACCGAGCAACGCTACGAGGAGGCACGGGTGGCCGAGACTCTGAAAAAGGGCAGCCGGGTGACCGGTGCCGCGCGTGAGAAGCTCGCGGCCGATCTCAAGAAGAAGTACGACTCCGGGGCGAGCATTCGCGCTCTCGCGGAGGAGACCGGTCGTTCGTACGGCTTCGTGCACCGGATGCTGAGCGAGTCCGGAGTGATCCTCCGGGGCCGCGGTGGTGCCACGCGGGGCAAGAACAAGGCGACCGCCGCGGCCGGTTCCTGACGGTCCGTCGGCTCCAAGCTGGATGACGCGGCGGCAGGGCGCCGACCGAGGAGACGGCAGCTGGCCACAGCTGGGCGTCCGCCCTCGGGTCGAGCGGACCGGCCGCCGATCGTCATGTCCGGAACCCGGGCCCCCTGCCCGTTCCGATCTTTCCGGGCCGGGGCCCTGCCCGTCCGCGTCCAGGTTTGTTACTCTCCGGTAGCCACGTCCCCCGCCACCGGAGGTTCCCGCATGACCGCCCCCGCCACCGACCCGCAGGCCCCGAGCTGGGAGCGGGAGGGCGTCCGCCTGGAGATCGACGGCGAGCTCGCCGTCGTCACCCTCTGTCAGCCCAAGCGGCGCAACGCCCAGTCGCCCGCGCTCTGGCGCGCCCTCGCCCAGGCCGGGCGCGAACTGCCCGGCAGCGTCCGGGTGGTGCTGCTGCGCGCCGAGGGCGTCTCCTTCTCGGCCGGGCTGGACCGCGCCATGTTCACCCCCGAGGGCATCCCGGGCGAGCCCACCTTCCTGCAGCTGGCCGGCTCCGCGGACCAGGAGCTGGACGACGCCATCGCCGCGTACCAGGAGGCCTTCACCTGGTGGCGCCGCGCCGACCTGGTCTCCATCGCCGTCGTCCAGGGCCACGCCGTGGGGGCGGGCTTCCAGCTCGCGCTCGGCTGTGACCTGCGGGTGGTCGCCGACGACGTCCAGTTCGCGATGAAGGAGACCTCGCTCGGGCTCGTCCCCGACCTGGCCGGCACCAAGCCGCTGGTCGAACTCGTCGGCTACGCCCGGGCGCTGGAGATCTGTGCGACCGGCCGCTGGGTCGGCGCGGAGGAGGCCGCCGCGATCGGGCTGGCCAACCTGGCCGTCCCCGGCGCGGAGCTGGACTCCGCCGCCCGGGACCTCGCCGCCGCCCTGCTGGCCGCCCCGCGCGGGGCCGTGATCGAGACCAAGGCGCTGCTGCAGGGTGCCTCCGGACGGTCGTACGGGGAGCAGCGTTCGGCCGAACGGGTGGCACAGGCGCGGCGACTGCGGGAGCTCGCCGGCATCGGCGACTGACCGCCGCGTTCCGCCGGGAGGCCCGGTCCTGGGGAAAGCCCCGGGGCCGGGCCTCCGGCGTTTCCGGGGACGCGCTCGGCGGGCGGGGGTCGTGGCGAAATGCCAGAGTTGGGGAGGTTTGCGATATAGCTGGAGCCGCTACGAGGGAGATGCGCCCCATGCCTGACACTCCGACGCCCGCGACCATGCACAAGAACCCCGGCGGTGCGCCGCCGCCCGGACCGCCCGCCAGTGCCAGGCACGCGCCCGGCGCGGGCGGGGACGGTGGAAGGGCTGCCGGTGAGCGCGGCCGGACGGCCCTGGCCGTCGGCGTGGTGGAGAAGATCGCCGGGATGGCCGCCCGGGAGGTCTCCGGCATCCACGCGCTGGGCTCCGGGCTGGCCCGGACCTTCGGCGCGATGCGGGACAAGGTGCCCGGCGGCAGGTCCAGCATCGGGCGCGGGATCAAGGCCGAGGTCGGCGAGAAGCAGACCGCGATCGACATCGCCCTGGTGGTGGAGTACGGCGTGGTGATCCCCGAACTCGCCCGCCAGGTGCGGGAGAACATCATCGACGCGGTCGAGCGAATGACCGGCCTGGAGGTCGTCGAGGTCAACATCGCGGTCAACGACGTCCACCTCCCGGACGAACCCGAGTTCGAGGAGGAAGAGGAGTCGGTGACGACATCCGGGCAGCGGCCCAAGCTCAAGTAGCGACCGGCGGAGGACGAGGGAGTAGCGGATGAACCTGGCCATCGTCGGCCTGGTGGTGGGCATGGCCCTCGGCTTCGCCGGGTACTTCGGCGGGTTCGCGGCGTTCCTGCTGGTGGCGGCGCTCGGGCTGGTCGGCTTCGTGGCCGGGCGGCTGCTGGAGGGCGACATCGACCTGGGCGACCTCGGGGACCTGTTCCGCGGCCGCGACCGGCGGCGCTGATGGGGGCCTCGGTTCCCGCTCCCGCCCCCGGTGCGGCGCGCCGGGGGCGGCTCCGGATCGCCGACCGGGTGTACGCGCGGATCGCGGGGAAGGCGGCCCGGGAGGTGCTCTCCGAGGCGTGGGCCGGGCGGTCGGTGAAGGGGGCGCCGCCCCGGGTGTCGGTGGCCCGGCCGGGCAGCACGGTGACCGTGCGGGTGGCCGTCGACGCGCCGTTCCCCGCCGATCTCGCGGGCCTCGCCCGGGGCGTACGGGAACGGGTCGCGGGGCGGGTGGTGGGGCTGACCGGGACCAGGGTGTCCGAAGTGGTCGTGGTGGTCGAGAAGTTGGTCGCCGGGGGAGCGTGGTGAGCCGGGACCCGGAGGCCGGCTCGGCGCGGAGGGTGCCCCGGCTGCGGGCGGGGCGGGCGGCAGCGGCGGCGCTGGTCGCCACGGTGGTGCTGGTGGTGGCGGGGGCGCTGTTGTACGACGTGGTCGCGGTGCGGGTCGGGCAGCCGGCCCGGCGGTGGCGGGCGCAGATCGCGGACGAGCTGGCCACACGTCATCTGGACGACCTGTGGGTGCTGGTGGGGGCCGGGGTCTCGACCCTGCTGGGCGGGTGGCTGCTGTGGCTGGCGATCGCGCCCGGGCTGCGGCGGTGGCTGGTGCTGAGGCCGTACGGGGGGACGGACGCGGCGATCGAGCGGGCCGGGATCGGGCACCTGCTGACGGACCGGGCCGCCGGGCTGACGGGCATCGACCACCTGCGGATCAGGGTCGGTCGGCGGCGGGTGCGGGTGTCGGTGAGCGGGCCGGTGGATCCGGCGCTGGTGCAGCGGCAGCTGCGGGAGGAGTTGGGGCGGGTGGGCTTGGCGCGGCCGCTGCGGCTGGACGTGCGGTCCTGGCGCGGGTCGGCGGGTGTGGTGGCCGACGGGACGCCGGACCAGCCGGCCGACCGGGCGGGGGAGGCGTCGGGGTGAGCCGGACGGTCGTCAACCGGATACTGCTGGGGCTGGTGGGGGTGGTGCTGCTGGGGGTCGGGGTGCTGGTGCTGGCGGGCGGGCTGGACCTGTACCGGCGGCTGGGCGTCGACCCGCCGGGCTGGTGGCCGCTGACCTCGCCGCATCAGCCGGTGGTCAGCGCGCGCTCCCGGGGGCGGTGGGTGGGGTCCTCCTGGTGGTGGCCGACGGTGATCGGCGGGCTGTCGGTGCTGGTGGTGGGGATGGCGTGGTGGCTGGTCGCGCAGCTGCGGCGGACCGGACTGGCCGCGATCGACGTGCCGACCCCGGGGACGGGCGGGCTGCGGCTGAAGGTGAGCGCCCGGGCGCTGGAGGAGGCGCTGGAGCACGGCACGACGGTGCTGCCGGAGGTCGAGCGGGCCGCAGTGCGGCTGGTGCGGGCGCCCGGGCACCCCCGGTTGCGCGGGGCCGTACGGCTGACGCCGGGTGGGGATCCGGTGGGGCTGGTGGAGCACTTCGAGGACGGGCCGCGGGCGGACGCCGTCCGGAGCCTGAGGCTGGCGGAGCTGCCGGCCGATCTGCGGATCCGGGTGCTGCAGGAGGCCCCCGCCGGGAAGCGGCCCCGGTCCGCTCGGCGGCGGGGCCGGCGGGGGCACCGGGAGTTGGAGTAGGTCAGAGCGAGCGGAGGGCGCCGCCGTCGACGGGGACCATCAGTCCGGTCAGGTAGGAGGCGGCCGGGGAGAGCAGGAACGCGGCGACCTTGCCGAACTCCTCGGGGGTGCCGTAGCGGCGGAGCGGGATGGCGGCGCCGGCCTCGGCGCGGGCGGCCTCCGGGTCGGGGGCGAGGGCGTCGAGTTCGCGGACCCGGTCGGTGTCGATCCGGGCGGGGAGCAGGCCGAGCACCCGGATGCCGCGCGGGCCGAGCTCGTCGGCGAGGGACTTGGCGGCCATGGCGAGGCCGGGGCGCAGGCCGTTGGAGATGCCGAGGCCGGGGATCGGCTGGCGGACCGAGCTGGAGAGCACGAAACCGATCACGCCGCCGGAGGGCAGGGCGGCGGCCGCGGTGCGGGCGAGGCGGAGGGCGCCGAGGAAGACGGACTCGAAGGCGTCGCGCCAGGCGGACTCGGGGGTGGTCTCGACCGGGCCGGCCTGGGGGCCGCCGACGCTGATCAGGATGCCGTCGAAGCGGCCGAAGCGCTGGTTCGCCTCGGCGATCAGGCGCTCGGCGGTGTCCGGGTCGGCGTTGTCGGCGACCAGGCCGTGGGCGGTGCCGGGGCCGTCGAGCTCGGCGACGGCGGCGTCGACGGCTTCCTGGGTGCGGCCGCTGACCAGCACGTGGGCGCCGTCGGCGACGAGTTCGCGGGCGGCGGCGAGGCCGAGGCCCCGGGTGGCGCCGGTGACGATGTAGGCCTTGTTCTTCAGTCCGAGATCCATGGGGACATCTTGCCGGGCGAAGCCCTGTCCTGCGGATTCGCTCTGGCGTTGACGTCGGGGGGAAGGTTTACGGTCGGTACCGGCTGTTCGGGAGGAGTGGTTCGGCGTGCGGATCGGGGAGTTGGCGGAGCGGGCGGGGACGACCACGCGGGCGTTGCGGTACTACGAGCAGTTGGGGCTGTTGCCGGCCCGGCGGGCGGGCAACGGGTACCGGGCGTACGACGAGGGGGACCTGCGGCTGCTGCGGGAGATCCGGATGCTCCAGGACTTCGGTTTCGAACTGGAGGAGACCCGGCCGTTCGTGGAGTGCCTGCGGGCCGGACACCCGGACGGGGATTCCTGCCCGGCCTCGCTGGAGGTCTACCGGCGCAAGCTCGCCGAGCTGGACGAGTGCATCGGGCGGCTCCAGGAGGTGCGCGAGCAGGTGGCCGGGCAGTTCGACCGGGCCGTCCGGGCGCGGGACGAACTCGCCGTCTCCGAGCAGCCGCCCCAGTGTGAACTGACGGAGGAGTAGACGATGGTGCGGATCGCGGGTGTGCCGGCGGTGACGGACGAGACCTTCGCGACGGAGGTGCTGGCGGCCGAGGGGCCGGTGCTGGTGGACTTCACTGCGGACTGGTGCCCGCCGTGCCGGATGATGGCGCCGGTGCTGGCGGACGTCGCGCGGGAGGAGGCCCACCGCATGCGGGTGGTGAGCGTCGACGTGGACCGCAACCCCCGGACCCAGGCGGCGTACGGGGTGCTGTCGATGCCGACCCTGATGCTGTTCCGCGGCGGGCAGCCGGTGCGGTCGGTGGTGGGCGCCCGGGCGAAGGCCCGGCTGCTGCGGGAGTTGGAGGACGTCCTCTAGCGCGGCCGGGCCCTCAGGCGGGCAGGGCGTCGAGCTCGACCTCGGGTTCGGCGGCCTGCTTGGCGCGGTCCTTGGCCTCGCGGCGGATGAGCACCCAGACACCGACCGGGATCATCGCGGTGAACAGCCACCACTGGATGGCGTAGGCCATGTGCGGGCCGATGTCCGAGTGGTTCGGCTCGGGGATCAGCTGGGGCTGGTCGGCCGGGGCCGGGGTGGTGGCGGTGAGCTCCAGGTAGCCGCCGAGGAGGGTGGTGCCGGTCTCCTTGGACTGCTGCTCCGTGTTGATCAGGTTGAACTGGCGGGCGGGGAGGCCGGCCCGGTCCCGGACGAAGCCGCCGCTGCTGCCGGTGGTCTCGTCGGCGCGCAGCCGGCCGGTGAGGGTGACCTCGCCGGTCGGGGCGGCCGGGACGGGCGGGTACTCGGTGGCGCCGTCACCGGAGGGGACCCAGCCGCGGTTGACCAGGACGGTGCCCTTGCCGTCGGAGAGCTTCAGCGGGGTGACGACGAAGTAGCCGATGGTGCCGTTGGAGTCGGTCCGCTTGCGGACCACGAACTCGTGCGCCGGGTCGTACTGCCCGGTGGCCGTCACGGCACGCCAGGTGAGGTCGGAGGGCACCGCGGCGCCGGGGGCCGGCGCCAGGGTGTCGAAGGGCGTCGGCGATGCCGTGAGGGCCTTGCCGATCAGCTCGTTCCGGGCCACCCGGGCCTCGTGGCGGTGCAGCTGCCAGAAGCCCAGCTTGATCGTCGCGGGGATCAGCAGCAGCGCGATCAGCATGGTGATCAGCCACTGGCGGGTCAGCAGAAATCGGTACACATGGGAACGGTACGCCGACCTCACAACCGGCTCACGCACCGGGGTGCGGGGCGACCTCGCGCAGCAGCTGGAGGAAGGCGTCCTCGGTGACGATCGGGGTGCCGACGTCGCGGGCCTTGCGGGCCTTGCCACTCCAGCTGGTCGGCTCGTTGGTGACCAGCAGGCTGGTCAGCCGGCTGACCGAGGTGGCGATGTGCAGTCCGGCCTCCGCGGCGCGGTCCTCCAGCACCTCGCGGTCGGTGGCGGTGTCGCCGGTGAAGGCCACCCGCATGCCCTGGACCAGCGGCTTGCCGTCCTCCCAGCGCCCCGGGTTGGGGTACGGGCAGGGCGGGCGCTTCTTGGCCTGGCGGTACTGGGAGCCGGTCCAGTTGCCGCGGCC
Organism: Kitasatospora sp. NPDC053057; assembly: GCF_044546945.1. Classification (NCBI taxonomy): domain Bacteria; kingdom Bacillati; phylum Actinomycetota; class Actinomycetes; order Kitasatosporales; family Streptomycetaceae; genus Kitasatospora; species Kitasatospora sp. NPDC053057. Next base: position 32,127 of record NZ_JBITZP010000044.1, read on the forward strand.
GGGGGTGGCGGGCTCGTCCTCGCCGAGGTCGGTGACCGCGACGCAGGTCTGCAGCGGCAGCGGGAGGCCGGCCAGGCGGGCCAGGTGGAGGCTGGGGCGGAAGGCCTCGGCGAGCACCCGGGCGTCGTCCAGGGCGTTGTGGGCCTGGCGCTGCTGGACGCCGAAGTGGGCGGCGAGCGAGGAGAGCTTGCCGTTGGGCAGCGGGAGGCGCAGGTCGCGGGAGAGCACCATGGTGCACAGCCGCTGTTCGACCGGGGCGTGGCGGCCGGCCCGGGAGAACTCGCGGGAGATCATGTTCCAGTCGAAGAGCGCGTTGTGCGCGACCAGCACGCGGTTCTCCAGGCGGGTGGCGAACTCGTCGGCGATCTCGGGGAAGGTCGGCGCGCCGGAGAGCAGTTCGGCGGTGAGGCCGTGGATCCAGACCGGGCCCGGGTCCCGCTCGGGGTTGACCAGGGTGTACCAGTGGTCGGTGACCTCGCCGTCGTGGTCCAGCTGGTAGACGCCCGCCGAGATGACGCGGTCGGAGCGGCCGAGACCGGTGGTCTCGACGTCGACGACCGCGAAGCCCTCGGCGGGGGCGGCTGAGCGCTGGGCGGGAACCGGGGCGGTCCGCGGCGCGCCGTACGTCTCGGGCTGGATCGGTTGCATGGTCCAACAGGATAAGGGGCGAGCTGACGCGGTCCGGTCGAAATGTTCCGGTCGGGCGGCCGGAATAGAGTGGTCGGCGGGGGTGTCGTACATCTGGTCGAGATCGTTTCCGGCCGCTCGGCCGGACTTGTGTGAGGAAGAACGCATGCGTGCCACGGTGATCCACGGACCGAACGACATCCGGATCGAGGAGGTACCGGACCCGGTGATCCAGCGCCCGACGGACGTGGTGCTGCGGGTGGTGAACGCCTGCATCTGCGGCAGTGACCTGTGGGCCTACCGCGGGGTGGCCCAGCGGGTGGCCGGGCAGCGGATCGGGCACGAGTTCCTGGGCGTGGTCGAGGAGGTCGGCGCCGAGGTCCGCGGCTTCGCCAAGGGCGACCTGGTGGTCGCCCCCTTCGTCTGGTCGGACGGCGTCTGTGAGTTCTGTCTCGAAGGCCTGCAGACGTCCTGCCCGCACGGCGGCTTCTGGGGGGAGGTCGGCTCGGACGGCGGCCAGGGCGAGGCGGTCCGGGTGCCGTTCGCCGACGGCACGCTGGTGAAGCTGCCCAAGGAGGCGGCGGGTGACGAGAAGCTGCTGCCGGGGCTGCTGGCGCTGTCCGACGTGATGTCCACCGGGCACCACGCGGCCGTGTCGGCGCGGGTGCGCCCGGGCGCGACGGTCGCGGTGGTCGGCGACGGCGCGGTGGGCCTGTGCGGCGTGCTGGCGGCGAACCGGCTGGGCGCGGGCCGGATCATCGCGCTGGGCCGGCACCCGGCCCGGACCGAGCTGGCGCGGCGCTTCGGGGCGACGGACGTGGTGGCCGAGCGCGGCGATGCCGCGATCGAGGCGGTGAAGGAGCTGACCGGCGGGCTGGGCGCGCACGCGGTGCTGGAGGCGGTCGGCACCGAGGAGTCGATGCGGACGGCGATCTCGATCGCCCGGGACGGCGGCGCGGTCGGTTACGTGGGTGTGCCGCACGGCGGCAGCGCGGGCGTCGACATCGGTCAGATGTTCGGCCGAAACGTTTCGCTCAACGGCGGCGTCGCGCCGGCCCGGGCGTACATTCCCGAGCTGCTGCCGGACGTGCTCTCGGGCGCGATCGAGCCGGGCCTGGTCTTCGACCGGACGGTGGACCTGGACGGCGTGCCGGACGGCTACCGGGCGATGGACGACCGCTCCGCGCTGAAGGTCCGGATCGCCTTCTGACCTTTCGTCAAAAGGGCGGCACCGTTGGACGGTGCCGCCCTTTTCGGTTGCCGCGGCCGGATCCATGAGTGACCGGAGAGGTGTTTTTCGGCCAATTGGATGGCGCGAGGGGGTGAACGACCAGCTGATCGCGGTCAACCCCTTCCGGGGTGGGCGCGACGCTCCTAGCATTGCGCGGCGCGCACGAGGAATGTGACGCCCCTCACGTTCGATTCATCCCCTCGTGTGACCGCCACACCGAAGGAGTGAGGAGACAGAGTGGATTCGCCGCCGATCACCACTACCGCCACGGAAGTCCAACTCATCGACGACAGCGAGGAGTTCCGTACCCTGCGGCGCTCGTTCCGGAGCTTCGCCTTCCCGGTCACCATCGGCTTCGTGCTCTGGTACCTGCTCTACGTCCTGCTCTCCTGCTACGCCCCCGGCCTGATGGGCACCAGGGTCCTCGGGCACATCAACGTGGCCCTGGTGCTCGGGCTGCTGCAGTTCGTCACCACCTTCGTCATCGCCGGCTGGTACGCCCGCTACGCGGACCGGCGGATCGACCCGCCCGCCGCCGCGATCCGCGAGGCCCACGGTGCCGTCGTCAACGCCCCCCGGGAGGCCGCCGAATGACAGTGCTCGCCAGCTCCGCCACCGATCACCGCGGCCTGACGATGGCCCTGTTCGGCCTCTTCGTACTGACGACCCTGGCCATCACCCTCTGGGCCGGGCGGCGGAACCGCAGCGCCTCCGACTTCTACGCCGGCGGGCGCGGCTTCACCGGTTTCCAGAACGGCCTGGCCATCTCCGGCGACTACATGTCCGCCGCGTCCTTCCTCGGCATCGCCGGCACCATCGCGCTGGCCGGCTACGACGGCTTCCTGTACTCGATCGGCTTCCTGGTCGCCTGGCTGGTCGCGCTGCTGCTGATCGCCGAGCCGCTGCGCAACTCCGGCCGGTTCACCATGGCGGACGTGCTCGCCTTCCGGATGCGCCAGCGCCCGGTGCGCACCGCCGCGGGCGTGTCCACCATCGTGGTGTCGATCTTCTACCTGCTGGCCCAGATGGTCGGCGCCGGGACGCTGGTCACCCTGCTGCTCGGGGTCGAGGGGAACGCCGCCAAGCGCTGGACCGTCGTCGCGGTCGGCGCGCTGATGATCATCTACGTGGTGATAGGGGGCATGAAGGGCACCACCTGGGTGCAGATCGTCAAGGCCGTGCTGCTGATCGCCGGCGCGGCGCTGATGACCGTCCTGGTGCTGGCCAAGTACCACTTCAACCCCTCGGAGCTGCTCGGCGCGGCGGCGAGCGCCAGCGGCAAGGGCGAGGCCTTCCTTCAGCCCGGGCAGAAGTACGGCACCGGCACCGCCAAGCTCGACTTCATCAGTCTCGGCATCGCGCTGGTCCTCGGCACCGCCGGCCTGCCGCACATCCTGGTCCGCTTCTACACCGTGCCCACCGCCAAGGCGGCCCGGAAGTCGGTGCTCTGGGCGATCGGCATCATCGGCGTCTTCTACCTGATGACCCTCGCACTCGGCTTCGGCGCGGCGGCGCTGGTCGGCTCCAAGCAGATCAAGGCGGCCAATGCGGCCGGCAACGCGGCCGCCCCCCAGCTGGCCGAGGCGCTCGGTGGCGGCAGTGGCAGCACCGGCGGGGCGATCCTGCTCGCGGTGATCTCGGCGGTCGCCTTCGCCACGATCCTCGCCGTGGTCGCCGGGCTCACCCTGGCCTCGTCGGCCTCCTTCGCGCACGACCTGTACGCCAACGTGATCCGGCGCGGGAAGGCGAGCGAGCGGGAGGAGGTGCGCTCGGCCAAGTGGGCGGCCGTCGGGATCGGCGCGGTCTCGATCGTGCTCAGCCTCTACGCGGACAAGCTCAACACCGCCGCCCTGGTGGCGCTGGCCTTCGCGGTGGCGGCCTCGGCGAACCTGCCCACGCTGCTCTACTCGCTGTTCTGGAAGCGCTTCACCACCGCCGGCGCGGTCAGCTCGGTCTACGCCGGCCTGATCAGCTCGGTGCTGCTGGTCGTCTTCTCCCCGGTGGTCTCGGGCGGCGCGACCTCGCTCTTCCCGCACTCCGACTTCCACTGGTTCCCGCTGGAGAACCCCGGCCTGGTCTCCATCCCCATCGGCTTCCTGGCCGGCTGGCTGGGCACCCTGCTGTCCAAGGAACGTCCCGACCCGGCGAAGTACGCTGAACTCGAGGTCCGCTCGCTGACCGGGCTGGGTGCCCACTGATCGTTGCGGCATGACTATGCTGGCCCGGCCCCGCCGTGACGGTGGCCGGGCCGGCTGCTTTCTCGGAAGCCGGCCGCTCTTCGGGAAGGGAAGCCACGTGCTGCTCGACACCTTCGGACGGCAGGCCGTCGACCTGCGGGTCTCCCTGACCGACCGGTGCAACCTCCGCTGCACGTACTGCATGCCGGAGGAGGGCCTGCAGTGGCTGGCCAAGCCCGACCTGCTGACCGACGAGGAGATCGTCCGGCTGGTCACCCTGGCCGTGCGCGACCTGGGCGTGCGCGAGGTCCGCTTCACCGGCGGCGAGCCGCTGCTGCGCCCCGGACTGGTCGCGATCGTGGCCGCCTGCTCGGAGCTGGAGCCGCGCCCCGAGCTGTCGCTGACCACCAACGGCATAGGGCTGGCCCGGACGGCCACCGCGCTGCGCGAGGCCGGGCTGGACCGGGTCAACGTCTCGCTGGACACCCTCGACCCCGAGGTGTTCTTCACCCTCACCCGCCGTAGGCGCCACCAGGACGTGCTGGACGGGCTGGCCGCAGCCGAGGCCGCCGGACTGGCGCCGGTGAAGCTGAACTCGGTGCTGATGCGCGGGGTCAACGACCACGAGGCGGCCGACCTGCTGGCCTGGTGCCTGGAGCGGGGCTACGAGCTGCGCTTCATCGAGCAGATGCCGCTGGACGCCCAGCACGGCTGGGACCGCTCGTCGATGGTCACCGCGGGCGAGATCCTCGAACTGCTGCGCACCCGCTTCGAGCTCACCCCGGAGGCGTCCGCGCGCCGGGGTGCGGCGCCCGCCGAGCGTTGGACGGTGGACGGCGGCCCGGGCCGGGTCGGCGTGATCGCCTCCGTCACCCGGCCGTTCTGCCGGGCCTGCGACCGGACCCGGCTGACCGCAGACGGACAGGTGCGCAACTGCCTGTTCGCGACCGGGGAGACCGACCTGCGCACCGCGCTGCGCTCGGGGGCGGACGACGCGGAGCTGGCCGCGCTGTGGCGGGCGGCGATGTGGGGCAAGAAGGCCGGGGCCGGGATCGACGACCCGGAGTTCCACCAGCCCGAGCGGCCGATGTCGGCGATCGGCGGTTAGAGCGCGCCCTGGTCCTCCTCGGGCGCCCAGTCGGCGAAGGCGACGACCTCCTTGAGGAAGCCGCGCACGCCCAGGAACTGGGACAGGTGCTCGCGGTGCTCCTCGCAGGCGAGCCAGGTCTTGCGGCGGTCCGGGGTGTGCAGCTTGGGGTTGTTCCACACCAGCACCCAACGGGCGTCCGCCCGGCAGCCCTTGGCGGAGCAGATCGGGGTCTGCGGGGTGTCCATCGGGGGCCGTCCTCGGTGCTCGGCGGGTGCGTCGTCACCGCCAAGTCTGTCACGCCGCCCGGGCCCGACCGGATCCGGGCATGGCGACGCCGGGCAGCCACGGGGGGAGCCGCCCGGCGTCGGTCCGTCGCTCCGACGGGGGATGCGGAGCGCGTACGCAGTATGTCACGCCGAGACCCTCGGATGGGGAGGTCTTGCATGATTAATCTGAGCTTCTTTTGAGCTTTCGCCGAGCCGATTCGGGCTCAACCACCGTGAAGCGGACGGTCAGTCCGTGCCCTGTGAAGTTCCGGTGCCAGCGGTCTTTGCCTGTCCTGTACCAGTGGGCGCACCAGCCCCACCCGTACCACCCGGGCCGAGCATCAGCGGGGTTTCGGAGGGGAAGTCGAAGGTGCTCGGCAGGCTCGGCGCCTGTTCCCGGCCCGCGTTGGCGACCAGCACCGCGAAGTACGGCAGCAGCACGCCGCCCGCCAGCGCCGCGAAGGCGAGCCAGCGCTGGACGTCCCACAGCGCCACCGCGAGCAGCACGCAGAGGGTGCGGATCAGCATCGAGATGACGTAACGGCGCTGGCGACCCCGGACGTCCTCGGTGAGGCTGCTGCGCGCCCCCGTGATCCGGTAGACCTGTTCGCCTTCGGCGCTCTTGCCCATGTGTCCTACCGCCCTCGTCCACGCACCCGCGCGCCGTGCCGCGCGGCCTCCTCACGGTACGCCCGGGCGCCGGGGACGACGAGACCGGGTGGGCGGGGCCCACCCGGTCGGGCGTGATCGGAGGGCCGTACGGCCCCAGCTGGTGTCAGGAGCGCCGGGAGAGGTACTGCGGGGGTACGGCGTCGGTGAGCCATACGCCGTTCTCGCTGAGCCGGAACTCGTGGCCGGCCGCCGCCATCGCGGCCGCGTTCACGGTCAGCACGACCGGGCGGCCGTGCCGGGCGCCGACCCGGGTCGCGGTCTCGGTGTCCGCCGAGAGGTGCACGTCCTGCCGGGTCATCGGGCGCAGGCCCTCGCGGAAGATCGACGCCAGGTGGCGGTCGGCGGTGCCGTGGTAGAGCACGTGGGGCGGCGCGGCGGCGGTCAGACCGAGGTCGACCGCCACCGTGTGGCCCTGGTTGGCGCGGATGGAGAGGCCGTCCGGCGAGAAGCCGAAGCGGCGCTTGTTGTTGGTGGCCACGACGTGGTCGAGTTCGGCCCTGGTGAGCGGCCTGCCCTTCGCCGCGAGGGCGTCGAGCAGGACCTCGACCCGGACCCACCCGGAGCCGTCCAGCGTGATCCCCACCAGCTCCGGCTCGTGGCGCAGGATGCGCGACAGCATCTTGCTCGACCTGACCAGCCGCTTCTCGTCCATCATGTTCTTCGTATCCCCCCGTTGGCCAGCGGCTATGAGGCCTGGCTGACCGAACTCATGTTGAAGTCCGCGACACGCACGGGTGGCATCGCGGTGCGGGTGAAGTAGTCGCTCCACTCGCGGGGCAGGCAGCGTTCGGTGCGGCCCGCCTCGGTGATCCGGCCGAGCAGGTCGACCGGGGACTCGTTGAACCGGAAGTTGTTGACCGCGCCGACCACTTCGCCGTTCTCCACCAGGTAGACGCCGTCCCGGGTGAGGCCGGTGAGCAGCAGCGTCGCCGGGTCCACCTCGCGGATGTACCAGAGGCAGGTGAGCAGCAGGCCGCGCTCGGTGCGGGCGATCATCTCGTCCAGGGTCGGCGCCGACTCCTGGTCGGCCGTCTCCAGCACCAGGTTGTCGATCGCGGGGCGCAGCGGCAGGCCGGTGAGGCCGGCCGCGTGGCGGCTGGTGACCAGCTCGGTCAGCACGCCCTCGCGGATCCAGTCGGTGGCGGTGATCGGCGTGCCGTTGTCGAAGACCGAGACGTCGCCGCCGCTGCTGTGGGCCAGCACGAACGGGGCGGCCTCCAGGCCGGGTTCGTCCGGGTCGGCGCGCAGCGTCAGCGGCAGGCCGGCGAGCTTGTCGCCGAGCCGGGTGCCGCCGCCGGGCTTGGAGAAGACCGTCCGGCCCTCGTGGGCGTCCCGGCCGCCGGAGGACCAGTGGAGGTTGATCATCAGGTCGGCGACGGCCGAGGGCGGCAGCAGCGTCTCGTACCGGCCGGCCGGCAGGTCGATCCTGCGGGCGCCCCAGCCGAGGCGCTTGGTCAGCTCGGCGTGCAGGGCCGGGACGTCGATGTCGGTGAAGTCCCGGGTGGCGGCGCCGACCCAGGCCGAGCCGGTGAGGTCGGCCGTCTTGCCGTTGATCTCGACCATGCCGGTGGGCTGGTCGTGGCGCAGCCGCAGGCCGGTGGAGCTGCCCAGGTAGCTGGTGGTGAGCTCGTGCCGGGCGAAGCCGTAGAGCAGCTCGCCCTGGGCGGCGGCGCGGGCGAAGGCCTCGCCGAGGGCCGGGCCGAAGGCGTCGAACACCTCGATCGAGGTCTCCGCGGGCGGGGCGGTGAAGTCCGGGGACTGCGGCCGGTCGGCGACCAGGGGCTGGGCGTCCTCGGCGGGGCCGGCCGCGCGGGCGGCCGCCTCGGCGGCCCGGACCAGGCCCTCGACGTCCTCGGCGGTGACGGCCTCGCGGGACACCACGCCGGAGGCGGTGCCCTCGGCGCCGGCCACGGTGGCGATCACGGTGAGGCGGCGGCCGCGGGTGACGCCGTTGGTGGTCAGGGAGTTGCCGGCCCAGCGCAGGTTGGCGGTGGACTCCTCGTCGGCGATCACCACGCAGCCGTCGGTGCGGGAGAGGCCGAGTGCCAGCTCGACGAGTTCGTGGGGCTGCATCGCGGTCATCAGTGACCCGCCTCCTGCTGGGTGTTGAGCACGTTGACGTTGCGGAACAGCGCCGAGGGGCAGCCGTGGCTGACCGCCGCGATCTGACCGGGCTGCGCCTTGCCGCAGTTGAAGGCGCCGTTGAGGACGTAGGTCTGCGGGCCGCCGACCGCCGCCATCGAGCCCCAGAAGTCGGTGGTGGTGGCCTGGTAGGCGAAGTCCTTGACCTGGCCCGCGAGTTCGCCGTTCCTGATGGCGTAGGCGCGCTGGCCGGTGAACTGGAAGTTGTAGCGCTGCATGTCGATCGACCAGGAGCGGTCGCCGACGATGTACAGCCCGTTCTCCACCCCGGCGAACAGGCCCTCGGTGTCCGGGCCGCCGGCGGCGGGCTGGAGCGAGACGTTGGCCATCCGCTGGACCGGGACGTGCGCGGGGGAGTCCGCGAAGGCGCAGCCGTTGGAGCGCTCGAAGCCCTTCAACTTGGCCATGCCGCGGTCGAGTTGGTAGCCGACCAGGACGCCGTCGCGGATCAGGTCCCAGGACTGGGTGGCGACGCCCTCGTCGTCGTAGCCGATGGTGGACAGGCCGTGCTCGGCGGTGCGGTCGCCGGTGACGTGCATCAGGTCGGAGCCGTAGCGCAGGCTGCCGAGCTGGTCGAAGGTGGCGAAGGAGGTACCGGCGTAGGCGGCCTCGTAGCCGAGCGCGCGGTCCAGCTCGGTGGCGTGGCCGATCGACTCGTGGATGGTCAGCCAGAGGTTGGACGGGTCGATGACCAGGTCGTAGCGGCCCGCCCGGACGCTCGGGGCCTTCATCTTCTCGGCCAGCAGGACGGGCAGTTCGGCGAGCTCCGCGTCCCAGTCCCACTCGCCGCCGGTGAGGTACTCGTAGCCGCGGCCGACCGGCGGGGCCAGGGTGCGCATCGAGTCGAAGGCGCCGGTGCGCTCGTCGACCGAGGTGGCCTCCAGGTCGGAGTAGAGCCGGATCCGCTGCTGGGTCGTCATGGTGCCCGCGGTGTCCGCGTAGAACTTGTTCTCCTGCACCGTCAGCAGGGCGGCCTGGACGTGCGAGACGCCCCGGGCGGCCAGCAGCCGGGAGCTGCGCTCGGCGAGCAGGGCGGTCTTCTCGGCGTCCGGCACCTCGAAGGGGTTGACTTCGTACGCGGAGACCCAGGTGACGTCCCGGTGGACGGGCTCGTCGGCCAGCTCGACCTGCTCGGTGGAGCCGGCCGCCCGGCTGATCCCGCCGGAGAGCCGGGCCACCGCGACGGCCTGGGCCGCGACCTTCGCCGCGGCCTCGGGGGTGAGGTCCACCCCGGCGGCGAAGCCCCAGGCGCCGTCCAGCAGGACCCGGACGGCGAAGCCCAGCTGCACGCTGTCGGAGGTGCCGGCCGGCCGGGCGTCGCGCAGCCGCCAGGAGGCGCTGCGGACCCGCTCCAGGCGGAAGTCGGCATGACCGGCGCCGAGTTCACGGGCCCGGCTGAGGGCGGCGTCGGCGAGGGAGCGCAGCGGGAGGGCGAGGAACAGCGGGTCGACGGCGCGCCCGTGCAGGGCGCGGGCGCCGTCGGCCGGAGGGATCGGAGGCAATCGGGCTCCCAGGTCGCGGAGGGTGGCGGTGCGGGCGCCACAGGGGCGTCCGCACCGCATCATTTCCCGTCCACCGGGGTTCCGGCCAGCGTATTCGGCCCGGTGCGTTGCGGTTTCGGCCAGGGTGATTCGGTGCCGTCAGGAGACGGCCTCCCACCAGCCGTCCAGCTCCGGGGGGTTGTCCACGTCGACGCGCTCGCCGGGGCGCGGGACAGCCAGTGGGACGGCCTGGGTCTTGGCCTCCTTGAGCAGCCGTTCGATCGGCTCGGCCCACGGGTGCAGGCCCAGGTTGAAGGTGCACCAGTGGACCGGCACCAGCAGCCCGGCCCTGAGGTCCCGGTGGGCGAGGACGGCGTCCTCGGGGGTCATGTGGATGTCCGCCCAGGCCGCGTCGTAGGCGCCGATCTGCACCAGGGCGGCGTCGAAGGGGCCGTGCTGCTCGCCGATCCGGGCGTAGCCCTCGAAGTAGCCGGAGTCGCCGGTGTAGAAGACCTTGCGGCGGGGGCCGGCGATCACCCAGGAGCCCCAGAGGGTGGTGTTGCGGGTCAGGCCGCGGCCCGAGAAGTGGTGCGCGGAGGTGAGGGTGAGCACCAGCTCGCCCAGGGTGCAGGTCTCGTCCCAGTCCAGCTCGATGATCCGGTGCTCGGGGACGCCCCAGCGGCGCAGGTGGCCGCCGATGCCGAGGGGCACCGCGAAGGGCGCGGACTGGCTGCGCACCAGGCGCTTGACGGTGGCCATGTCGAGGTGGTCGTAGTGGTCGTGCGAGATCAGCACCGCGTCGACCGGCGGCAGCTCCTCCAGCTCGACGGGCACCGGGTGCAGCCGCTTGGGGCCGACGTGGGCGGCGGGGGAGCAGCGGTCGCTCCAGATCGGGTCGAGCAGGACGCGCGAGCCCTCGACCTCCACCAGCGCGGAGGCGTGTCCGTACCAGGTGATCTCCACGCCCTCGGCGGCCGGGCCGGTCGCGGCGGCGGCGGGGCGTACGGTGGGCACCGGGCGGGCCGGGACGCGGCCCTCGCGCTGGAACAGCATCCGGCGGACGGTGTCGCGGTCGAAGTCCGGGGTGCTGCCGGCCCGGGCCAGGGTCGAGGGCGCGTTGTGGAAGACGCCGTCGCGGTACTGGGGGGAGTCGCGCACCCGCTCCTCGCGCTCGCCGTCCGGGCGGCGCCCGAACGCCGCGGGCAGGTCGCGCAGCGACCAGACGGTCGCGCCCAGGCCCGCCGCCAGGGCGGTGAGGGCGAGCAGTCGTCCGCGTCGGTGGGTGCTCCCGGGCCGTGCCTTGGTCATGCGCCCTGCCTTCGTTTCCTCGCCGGGACTCTTCGGGGAAGGGTACGGCCGGTCCCGGGGCGGTTCGCACCACGGGGGCAACGGGCACGCCCGCCCGTGTTGTTCCCGGACAGCTCGCCCCGATCCCGGCGGGGCTCCGGCCTGCGGCGGACGGCCCCGGGACGCCCGGTGCTGCGGGTGCGGATTGTCGGATTGCGACAGTTCCGCCGGTGCGGCGCTGTGGGAGCCCGATTCGCCGCCGCCGCCGACCGCCCGATAGCGTCACACTGCGTACGCATTCCGACGTACGCGCTCACACACGGAGAGAGGTGGATCGTTGAGCCGCTCGGTTCTCGTCACCGGAGGAAACCGGGGCATCGGCCTCGCGATCGCTCAGGCCTTCGCCGAAGCGGGCGACAAGGTGGCCATCACCAGCCGCTCGGGTGAGGTGCCCGAGGCGCTGGCCAAGTACGACGTCCTCGCGGTGCGCTGCGACATCACGGACGCCGCGCAGGTCGACGCCGCCTTCACCGAGATCGAGCAGAAGCACGGCGCGGTCGAGGTGCTGGTCGCCAACGCGGGCATCACCAACGACACCCTGCTGCTGCGGATGTCCGAGGAGGACTTCACCTCCGTCCTGGACACCAACCTGACCGGCACCTTCCGGGTGGTCAAGCGCGCGTCGAAGCTGATGATGCGTGCCAGGAAGGGCCGCGTGGTGCTGATCTCCTCCGTGGTGGGCCTCTCCGGCTCGCCGGGCCAGGCCAACTACGCCGCCTCCAAGGCCGGCCTGGTCGGCTTCGCCCGCTCGCTGGCGCGCGAGCTCGGCCCGCGCAAGATCACCGTCAACGTGGTCGCCCCCGGCTTCGTCGACACCGACATGACCGCCGTGCTCAGCGAAGAGCGCCGCGCGGAGATCGTCTCGGGCGTGCCGCTGGGCCGCTACGCGGCGCCCGCCGAGGTCGCCTCCACCGTGCGGTTCCTCTCGTCGGACGAGGCCGCGTACATCACCGGAGCCGTCATTCCCGTCGACGGCGGATTGGGCATGGGTCACTGATCATGAGTGGAATCCTCGAGGGCAAGCGGATCCTGATCACCGGCGTGCTGATGGAGTCCTCCATCGCGTTCCACGCCGCCAAGCTCGCGCAGGAACAGGGCGCGGAGATCATCCTCACCGCCTTCCCGCGCCCGAGCCTGACCGAGCGGATCGCCAAGAAGCTGCCGAAGCCGGTCAAGGTGCTGGAGCTGGACGTCTCCAACCCGGAGCAGCTGGCCGGCATCGCCGACCAGGTCCGCGAGACCCTGCCGACGCTGGACGGCATCGTCCACTCGATCGGCTTCGCGCCGCAGGACGCGCTGGGCGGCAACTTCCTGGACACCCCGTGGGAGTCCGTGGCCACCGCGATGCACGTCTCCGCGTACTCGCTGAAGTCGCTGACCATGGCGCTGCTGCCGCTGATGCAGGATGGCGGCGCGGTCGTCGGCCTGACCTTCGACGCGCAGTTCGCCTGGCCGCAGTACGACTGGATGGGCCCGGCCAAGGCCGCGCTGGAGGCGACCAACCGCTACCTGGCGCGCTACCTGGGCGAGCGGGACATCCGCTGCAACCTGGTCTCGGCCGGCCCGCTCGGCTCGATGGCCGCCAAGTCCATCCCGGGCTTCGGCGACCTGGCCGACACCTGGAACCACCGCTCCCCGCTGAAGTGGGACCTGAGCGACCCGGAGCCGGCCGGCCGCGCCATCGTCGCGCTGCTGTCGGAGTGGTTCCCGAAGACCACCGGCGAGATCATCCACGTGGACGGCGGCCTGCACGCCATCGGCGCCTGATCGGCTGAGTCCTCCGCTGCCCGGCACCCCGTCGAGGGGTGCCGGGCAGCGGTGTTTCCCGGGGACCGGGTGAGTCACGCCTCCGCGGTCGCGCAGGCGCCGATGGCGCGGCCGGCCTCGACCGAGGCGCGCTGGGCGTCGCGGTCCCGGATGGCGTCCCGGATGGTGTCGTGCCCGATGTAGCGCTCGGCGATCAGCTCGGGGCCGACGTCGTTGCGCAGGTGCTCGCGGGTGACCTCGCCGAGGTCGGAGTAGACGGCCAGCAGCACGTCGTTGTGGGCGGCGGCCACCACGGCCTGGTGGAAGGCGGCGTCGGCCTGGACAAAGTCCTCGGCGTCGCCGGAGCGCCAGGCGGCTTCGCGCCGGTCCAGCGCGGCGTCCAGCAGGCCGAGGTCGCGCTCGGTGCGGCGGACGGCGGCCAGGCCGGCCGCGGAGGTCTCCAGCGCCGCCCGCAGCTCGGCGACCTGCGCCTGGTCGGCGTCGGCGAAGCGGCGGTGCATCACCCCGGCCAGCTCGCTGGTGGCGAGCACGTAGGTGCCGGAGCCCTGGCGGATGTCGAGCAGCCCGTTGTGGGCGAGGGCGCGGACGGCCTCGCGGACGGTGTTGCGGGCCACCCCCAGCTGCTCGACCAGGGCGGCCTCGGTGGGGATGCGCGAGCCGACGGGCCACTCCCCGGAGGTGATCTGGGCGCGCAGCTGCGCGATCACCTGGTCGGACAGCGGGGTGCGCCTCGGAGAGGACAGCGCCACGGGGACTCCTTGCGACTACGGGGTGGGTGGCCCCTGGAGGGAGGTGGCCGGTGGATGAACGGTCGGCACATCATGCCAATTCCAAGGTGCATCAATTCATCCCATCATTCTATGATGGCCCGCATGCCTCCCGCAGCAGACACCACCGCCTCCCCACGAACCGAGGCCCGGCCGCAGACCGAGCGGCCCACCGCCCCCGCCAAGTACCTCGGCGTGCTGTTCGCCGTCGCGATCGCCGCCGCCGCCGTCAACCTGCGTCCCGTGGTCACCAGCCTCGGGCCGCTGCTCGACCAGGTCCGCGCCGACCTCGGGATGAACCCGACCCTGGCCGGACTGCTCACCGCCGTCCCCTCGCTGTGCTTCGCGCTGTTCGGTTTCGCCGCCCCCGCGGCGGCCCGCCGGATCGGCCCGATCGCGGTGGTCACGGCCGGCATGGGCGCGATCACCGCGGGCGTGCTGGCCCGCTCCTTCGCCGGCGGCACCGCGGTGTTCCTGCTGCTCACCGCGCTCGCCCTGGCCGGCGTGGCGGTCTCCAACGTGCTGCTGCCAGTGGTGATCAAGCGGTACTTCCCGGAGAAGGTCGGTCCGATGATCGGCCTGTACTCCATGGCGCTGTCCGCCGGCACCGCGCTGGCCGCCGCCGTCACCGTGCCGCTGACCAGCGCGCTCGGCGGTGACTGGCGCTACGGCCTGGGCATCTGGGCCGGACTGGGCGCGCTCGCCCTGCTGCTCTGGCTGCCGGTGCTGATCGGCCGGCGCGAGCGCGGCGAGCGCGCGGGCGGCGCCGTCGCCCCCGCCAAGCTGCCGATCACCCGCAGCCGCACCGCCTGGGCGATGGCCTGCTTCTTCGGCCTCCAGGCCACCGGCGCGTACGTGGTGATGGGCTGGCTGCCGAAGATCTTCCAGGATGCCGGTGTCGACAAGGGCACCTCCGGGGTGCTGCTCGCGGTCACCATGGTGATCGGCGTGCCGGTCTCCTTCGTGCTGCCCAACCTGGCCGCCCGGCGCGGTGACCAGCGGCTGTTCGTGGTGGTGCTGGCCTCCTGCGGCATCGCCGGGTACGCCGGTCTGGCGCTCGCCCCGGCCGGGGCGCCGTGGGTCTGGGCGGTCCTGGTGGGCCTGTCCAACTGCGCCTTCCCGCTGGTGCTGACGATGATCGGGCTGCGCGCCCGGACCGCGGGCGGGGTGGCGCAGCTGTCCGCCTTCGCCCAGGGCGTCGGCTACCTGATCTCCATCCCGGGCCCGATCCTGGTCGGCCGGATCTACCAGGCCACCGGCCAGTGGTACGGACCGCTGGGCTTCCTGGCGCTGCTGCTGGTGCCGCAGATGCTGTTCGGCCTGCGCGCCGCGCGGGCCCGGCACATCGAGGACGAGGCCGTTCACCCGGCCGAGCGGGTCAAGGCCTGACCGGCAAGGTCAAGGCCTGGCCAAGGCGGCGGGGCCGGCGGGGGACGGGCGTGTTCGGGGTGGGAGAATCCGGACATGCCCGTTCTCGACCCGAATCCCACTGACGGCCGCAAGCAGCTCGGCCGCATCGCCCTCGCCTTCGGCGGCATCGTGGTGCTGGTGGCGATCATCGCCACCGTCGCCGCCTCGATGGGCTGACCCCCTGGGGGGTGGCAGCCGCCGGGCGCGTCGCGCCCCCGGGCCGCTTTTCTGCCAAGCTTGCTGGGTATGAGCGCCGACACGCCCCGCAGGATCATCGTTCTCCGTCACGCCAAGGCCGACTGGCCGAACGGCGTGGACGACCATGAGCGGCCGCTGGCCGACCGGGGCCGCCACCAGGCCCCGGACGCAGGACGCTGGATGGCCGATTCCGGGATCAACCCCGAATTCGTGCTCTGCTCCACCGCCCTGCGCACCCGCGAGACCTGGAAGCTGGCGGCGCACGAGCTGCCCAAGCGGGCCCGCAAGACGGTGTACGAGGACCGGATCTACGAGGCCAGCCCAGGCGAGATCATCACCGTCCTCCAGGAGACCCCGGAGGATGTCGCGGATGTGGTGCTGGTCGGCCACAACCCCGGGGTGCTGGGCCTGACCCAGGTGCTGGCCGGGGACGCCGGCGACCGGGACGCGCTGGAGCGGTTGCGCCTGGGCGGCTTCCCGACGGCGGCGATCGCGGTGCTCAGCTTCAGCGGCTCCTGGAAGGGCGTCGAGCCGGGCGTGGCCGAGCTGGTCTCGTACCACACGCCGCAGGACTGACTCTTGAAACATGCGTGAGGGGCGTGCGGGCCGGATCCGCGCGCCCCTCACATACGTCCACAGGACCTACTCGATCGGGAGGCCGTCGGCCGCCTCGACCTCCTCGCGGGTGATGCCCAGCAGGTAGAGCACGGTGTCCAGGAACGGCACGTTCACCGCGGTGTCGGCGGCCTCGCGCACCACCGGCTTGGCGTTGAAGGCCACCCCGAGCCCGGCCGCGTTCAGCATGTCCAGGTCGTTGGCACCGTCGCCGATCGCCACCGTCTGCTCCAGCGGCACCTTCGCCTGCTCGGCGAAGCGGGCCAGCCAGCGGGCCTTGCCGGCCCGGTCCACGATCTCGCCGACCACCCGGCCGGTGAACCGGCCGTCCACCACCTCCAGGGTGTTGGCCGCCGCGAAGTCCAGCCCCAGCAGGTCCACCAGGTGGTCGGTGACCTGGGTGAAGCCGCCGGAGACCACCGCGACCTGGAAGCCCAGGCGCTGCAGCGTACGGATCAGGGTGCGGGCGCCCGGGGTGAGCCGGACCTCCGCGCGGACCTTCTCCGTCACCGAGGCGTCCAGCCCGGCCAGCAGCGCGACCCGGGCCCGCAGCGACTCGGCGAAGTCCAGCTCGCCGCGCATCGCCGCCGCCGTCACCTCGGCCACCTGCTCCTCGCAGCCCGCGTGGGCGGCGAACAGCTCGATCACCTCGTCCTGGATCAGCGTGGAGTCCACGTCCATCACGATCAGGCGCTTGGCACGGCGCTCCAGCCCGGCGGCCACCACCGCGACGTCCACCCGCTGGGCGGCCGCCTCCTGGGCCAGCTCGGCCCGCAGCTCCTCGGTGGCCACCCCGGAGACGGCCAGTTCGACCGCCGTCACCGGGTACTTGGCGAGGCGGAAGACACGGTCGATGTTCCCGCCCGCCGCGGTGATCCGGGAGGTCAGCGCGGACACGGCGGAGGCGGTCAGCGGGTTGCCGAGCACCGTCACGTGCGAACGGCCCTCGCGGCGCGGCCGGTTGTCGCCGATGCCGGAGAGGATCTCGGCCTGCAGCTTCTGCTCGTCGGCCCAGCGGTGCACGGTGGCCCGCAGGCCGCCCTCGGCGCCGGGCGCGTGGGGCGGGGTGACCAGGGCGCACAGCGTGATGCGGCCACGGGTGACGACCTGCTCGATGTCGATCACGTCGACGCCGAAGCCGGCCAGGGTGGCGAAGAGGCCGGCGGTGATGCCGGGGCGGTCCTTGCCGAACACCTTGACGAGCAGGGTGCGCTCGTCCGCGGTCCGGGGCTGGGCGGCGGGGAGGGGCTCAGCGGCCAGGGGCGATGCGTTCATGGTGATTCCAACGCTACCCGTCGGCCGCCGGGCCGAGGGCACCCGTCCCACGTCGCGGGACACGCGCGCGCCGGGCCCGTCCGGCGGCCGCGGGTAGCAGCCTGGTCACAGTCACCCGGGGTGACTTTCATCGGCGGACGGCGGGCTGGAATGATTCCCCCGTCAGTCAGAGGAACAGCGCACCCCGGCCGGGGGCCGAATTCGGGGGAACCGAGAGAGCGGGGCAGGCGAGCAGTGCCGCAACTCGTCATTGAGATCAACGGACAGCAGCGGACTCTTGAGCCCGGGCGGTCCTACACCATCGGACGCAACCCGCAGTCGGACTTCCCGTTCGACGACGCCAGGGTCTCCTGGCAGCACGGGACCATCAGCTTCAACGGCAGCGGTTGGCAGCTGGACGACCACGGAAGCACCAACGGCACGTACGTGTCCGGCGCCCGCACCATGCAGGCCCAGCTGTTCCCCGGTGGCGTCGTCAACCTGGGCAACCCGGAGAACGGGCCCCGACTCGCCTTCTCCGCGCCCGCGCACGCCGCCGCCCCGCAGCCCTCCCCGGTGCACGAGGCCGTCACCAGCCGCAGCCCCAACCCGGCGCCCCAGCAGGCCGCGCCGCAGCAGCCGTGGCCGGGTCAGGACCCGTACCAGCAGCCGCAGCAGGCCTGGCCGGGCCAGCCCCAGCAGCAGTACGTGCCGCAACAGCAGCCGTACGCGCCGCAGCCGCAGGACCAGCAGCCGCCGCAGCACGGCGGGTTCCCGCAGCAGCAGGGCTTCACGGCCCCGCCGCAGCAGGGCGGTGGCGGCGGCCCGCAGCCGACGATGATCCGCAGCCTGACGGCCGGCATGCGCACCGTCAGGATCGGCCGTGCGCTGGACAACGACATCGTGGTGTCCGACCTCCAGGTCTCCCGCCACCACGCCGAGCTGCGCCAGCTGCCGGACGGCCGCTACGAGATCGTCGACCTCGGCAGCCACAACGGCATCTTCCTCAACGGCCAGCCGGTGCAGCGCCAGCTGATGGGCCCGCAGGACCGGCTGACCGTCGGCCACTCCAGCTTCGTGCTGGTCGGGGACCAGCTGCAGGAGTTCGTCGACACCGGTGCGGTCTCCTTCTCCGCCCGCCACCTGACCGTCGAGGTCGAGCACAAGGGCGGCAAGAAGATCCTGCTCAACGACGTCAGCTTCGGCGTCCCGGAGAAGTCCCTGGTGGCCGTCATCGGCCCGTCCGGCTCCGGCAAGTCGACCCTGCTGCGCGCCCTCACCGGCTACCGCCCGGCCGACCGCGGCGAGGTGCTGTACGACGGCCGCAACCTCTACAAGCAGTTCGCCGAACTGCGCTCCCGCATCGGCCTGGTGCCGCAGTCGGAGATCCTGCACCGCGAACTCACCGTCCGGAAGGGCCTCAAGTACGCGGCCCGGCTGCGCTTCCCCGGCGACACCGAGGCCCGCGAGCGCGACGCCCGGATCGACGAGGTGCTCTACGAGCTGCGCCTGGACAAGCGCGCCGACAACAAGATCACCGCGCTCTCCGGCGGCCAGCAGAAGCGCGTCTCGGTCGCGCTGGAGCTGCTCACCAAGCCCTCGCTGATCTTCCTGGACGAGCCCACCTCGGGCCTCGACCCGGGCATGGACCGCGAGGTCATGCAGATGCTGCGCGGCCTCGCCGACGACGGCCGCACGATCCTGGTCGTCACCCACTCGGTGGCCGAACTCGCGCTCTGCGACCGGCTGTTGGTGATGGCGCCGGGCGGCTCGGTGGCCTACTTCGGCCCGCCGGACGAGGCCCTGCACTTCTTCGGGTACGAGACCTGGGCGGACGTCTTCCAGGCCTTCGAGAACTACCCGGACCACGACTGGGCCGGCCGCTACCGCGGTTCGGTGCACTACCAGCAGTACTCCGCCCCGACCGTCGAGGCGGGCGAGGTGCAGCACGTCCAGGTCGCCCAGGAGGCCATCAAGCCGCCCAAGCCGCAGAGCTGGGGCTCGCAGCTGTGGACGCTGATGCGCCGCTACATGTCGGTGCTCGCCTCCGACCGCGGCTTCCTGGCGCTGTCGGTGCTGCTGCCCGCGGTCATCGGCGCGGTCAGCGTGCTGATCCCCAACGAACCGGGGCTCGCACCCAACCCGAAGACGCAGCTCCACCTCAACAACGGGGCCGCGACGATCCTGCTGATCCTGGCGATCGGCGCCTGCTTCTCCGGAGCGGCCAACTCGGTCCGCGAGCTGATCAAGGAACGGGCGATCTACGAACGGGAACGGGCCACCGGCCTGTCCCGCTCGGCGTACATGATGTCCAAGATCATCGTGCTGGGCATCTTCTCCGTGATCCAGGGCGCGATCATCTCCGCGGTCGGCTTCCTGCCCCGCAAGCTCCCCGAGCACGGCCTGATCGTCCAGAACATGCCGATGATCGAGATGACCATCGGCATGATCCTGCTGAGCTTCGCCGCGATGATGTTCGGCCTGATGATCTCCGCGCTGGTGAAGACCGCCGAGAAGACCATGCCGCTGCTGGTCATGTTCGCCATCGTCCAGGTCGTCTTCACCGGCTGCCTGTTCCAGATCTTCGGCAAGCCCGGCCTGGAGCAGGTCGCCTGGCTGATGCCCGCCCGCTGGGGCACCGGCATCGTCTCCACCACGCTCAACCTGTCGGAGCTCATGGGCCCCTGGAACAAGGACTTCCAGCACCCGAACTACGACCCGCTGTGGAAGCACTCCGTCGCCCAGTGGGCGATCGACGCGAGCGTGCTGGTCGTCATCTCGATCGTGATCGGCGTGATCGTGACCCGGCTGCAGCGCCGGCACGAGCCGGAGGTCATGCAGAAGGGCTGACACCCCTCGCCGCACAGGGCGGCTCTCCCCGCGAGGGGAGGGCCGCCCTTCGTGGTCCCGTCGGCCGTGGACCGGGGGCCGGGGGACGCCGGTCCTAGGTCCCCGGACCTGCGTCCGGGACGGCCGGGGACGGACGCGGACGCCCCCGCGACGGCGGTAGTTTGGCGGTATGCCCAGCACCACCGGTGACCACCGGACCCCCGACGGCCCGCCCACCGCCTGCGACCCGCTGGCCGGCATCGAAGCCGTCAGCCAAGCCCTGCTCGCGATGAGCCGGCACCTGGAGGTGCGCGAGGTGCTGCGCCGCATCACCGCCTCCGCCCGCGACCTGCTCGACGCCGAGTACGCGGCCCTCGGCGTGCCCGACGACCACGGCGGCTTCGCCCAGTTCGTGGTCGACGGCGTCACCGACGAGCAGTGGCGGGCGATCGGCCCGCTGCCCCGTCAGCACGGCGTGCTCGCCGAACTCCTGCACGAGACCGGCCCCACCCGCCTCGTCGACGTCCGCAAGGCCCCCGCCTTCGAGGGCTGGCCCGCCGCCCACCCCGAGATGGACGCCTTCCTCGGCATGCCCGTCCTGGACACCGACGCCGCCGAGGACGAACCGCAGGTGATGGGCGTCATCTTCCTCGCCAACAAGCGCGGCGGCGGCCTGTTCACCGACCACGACGAGGAACTGTTGCGGATCCTCGCCGCGCACGCCGCCCTCGCCCTGTCCAACGCCCGCCTGTACGAACGCAGCCGCGAACTCACCCTGGCCGGCGAGCGCGCCCGGATCGCCCACGACCTGCACGACGCCGTCTCGCAGAAGCTCTTCTCGCTGCGGCTGACCGCCAAGGCCGCCGCCAAGCTCGTCGACCGCGACCCGGCCCGCGCCCGCGCCGAACTCGCCGAGGTCGCCCGGCTCGCCGCCGAGGCCGCCGACGAACTGCGCGCGGTGGTGGTCGAACTGCGCCCCGCCGCCCTGGAGGAGGACGGGCTGAGCGCCACCCTCGCCTCCCAGGTGCAGGTCCTCGACCGCGCGCACACCGCCGACCTCGCCTTCGCGGCCGACGGCGTCCGGGCCCTGCCGCCCGCCCAGGAGGCCGCGCTGCTGCGGGTCGCCCAGGAGGCGCTGCACAACGCGCTGCGCCACTCCGGTGCCGGCCGGGTCACCGTCACCCTGGCCGGCACTCCCGCCCGCGGCGCCGTGCTGCGGGTGCGCGACGACGGGCGCGGCTTCGACCCCGATTCCGTCCGCCGGGCCGGCCGACACCTCGGCCTGGCCTCGATGCGCGACCGCGCGGCCGCCGTCGGCGGCACGCTCACCCTGGAGTCCGCCCCCGGCAAGGGGACGCTCGTCGAGATGGAGGTCCCCGGTGCCTGAGAGCACGCCGTCGATCCGCGTCCTGCTGGTCGACGACCACCAGGTGGTCCGCCGCGGGCTGCGCACCTTCCTGGAGGTCCAGGACGACATCGAGGTGGTCGGGGAGGCCGCCGACGGGGCCGAGGGCGTCGACCGCGCCCGCGAACTCGACCCGGACGTCATCCTGATGGACCTTAAGATGCCCGGCGTCGACGGCATCGAGGCGCTGCGCACGCTCAAGGGCGAGGGCAGCCGGGCCCGGATCCTGATCGTCACCAGCTTCACCGAGCACCGCACCATGGTCCCCGCGCTGCGGGCCGGCGCCGCCGGGTACGTCTACAAGGACGTGGACCCGGAGGCGCTGGCCGGGGCGATCCGCTCGGTGCACGCCGGTCACGTGCTGCTCCAGCCCGAACTGGCCGAGGCGCTGCTCGCCGACGAGGGCCCGCGCGCCCCGCAGGGCCGCGGGGGCACCCTCACCGAGCGCGAGCGCGAGGTGCTCGGCCACATCGCCGACGGCCGCTCCAACCGGGAGATCGCCCGCAGCCTGCACCTGTCGGAGAAGACGGTGAAGACCCACGTGTCCAACATCCTGATGAAGCTGGACCTCGCCGACCGCACCCAGGCCGCGCTGTGGGCCGTCCGCAACGGCGAGACCCGCGAGTCCTAGCCGTCCTCGCGTTCGTCCACCAGGGCGTTGTAGGCCGCCACCTGAGCGCGGCGGGTGGTGCGCCGCAGCGGGGCCAGCACGGACTGGCGGGCGGCCATCTCGGAGGCGCTCACGGCCGCGCCGTGGCCGCCCGAGGCGATCGCCAGCAGGGCGGACACCTGACGGGCCGACTCCAGCACTCGCACGGCGCGCGGCGGGTAGCCGGGGGCGAGCAGCTCGGTGTGGCCGCGCCGGCGGTACGCCTCCAGGGCGCGCAGCGCCTCCGGGCCGGCGCCCGCCACGTCCAGCCGGGTGAGCAGCACGGTGGCCTCGCGCAGCCCCTCCGTCAGCTCGCGCTCGGCCTCGGGCAGCGAGGGCACGTCGGCCGGCGGGGTGTCGTTGACCTCGGCGCAGCGCCACAGCACGGTGGCCGAGCGGTCCCCCTCCGGGCCGTACACGGTGACCTCCGGCACCAGGCCGAGCGGTACGCCCACCGCGAGCACCGCCTCGCCCGCCGCCATGGCGCGCTCGTTGAAGGCCGCCGGGCCGGTCAGCCCCAGCGGGTGGCCGGCCGAGGGCAGCGCCAGGCGCAGGCCCTTCACGCCCAGCACCCGCAGCCGGCCGAGCGCCCAGGTCAGCCCGTGCTGCTCGCCCGGAGCGTCCCCGGGCAGCCCGGTCACCCGGTGGCCCTCGTCGGCGCCCAGCACGGCCGCGGCGGCGTTGTCGGGCGGCACCAGGCCGCTCAGCAGGGCGTTGCCCCAGGCGGTCAGCCGCCCCGAACGGGGCTCTTCGTACGGATTGTCGGCAGGAGTCGCGAGCATCCAGCCAGCCTACGGAATCGGCGGTCATCCGCGTGGCGTAGGTTTGCCCATGCGCGTGCGGCGCACCCACCCCGTGCCCACCGGCCGCCGGAGTAGGCTCGCCGCCCGCACCGACGGCCGACATTTTTGTATTTGGGGAAGGCGTAGGCATGAGCGACGTGCTGGAGCTGGTGGACGTATCCGTGGTCCGGGAGGGGCGCGCGCTGGTCGACCAGGTCTCGTGGTCCATCTCCGAGGGTGAGCGCTGGGTCATCCTGGGACCGAACGGCGCCGGCAAGACCACCCTGCTGCAGATCGCCTCCTCGTACCTGTTCCCGACCTCGGGCAAGGTCTCGGTGCTGGGCGAGAAGCTGGACGAGATCGACGTCTTCGAGCTGCGCTCCCGGATCGGCCTGGCCGGCGCCTCGATGTTCGACAAGCTGCCGGCCGAGCAGACCGTGCTGCAGACCGTGCTCACCGCCGCCTACGGCATGACGGTCAGCTGGCAGGAGACCTACGAGCAGTCCGACGAGGGCCGCGCCCTCGCCCTGCTCGACCGCATGGGCATGGCCAACCTCACCGGCCGCAAGTTCGGCACCCTCTCCGAGGGCGAGCGCAAGCGCACCCTGATCGCCCGCGCGCTGATGACCGACCCCGAGCTGCTGCTGCTCGACGAGCCCGCGGCCGGTCTGGACCTCGGCGGCCGGGAGGACCTGGTCCGCCGGCTCGGCGCGCTCGCCCAGGACGAGTTCGCGCCGGCCATGGCGATGGTCACCCACCACGTCGAGGAGATCGCCCCCGGCTTCACCCACGTGCTGATGATCCGCCAGGGCAAGGTGCTCACCGCCGGCCCGATCGACACCGAGCTGACCGCCCGTAACCTCTCCAAGTGCTTCGGCCTGCCGCTGACCCTGGAGCGCCACGGCGACCGCTGGTCGGCGCAGGGTCTGCCGCTGGGCTGACCCCCCGTCCGTTCACCTCGCGAAGGCCCGTCGGAACCGGTCGCACGTGCGACCGGTTTCCGCCCCTCGACCTGCGGGAACTGTCCGCCTCGAAGCCCTTCGCTCCCTAGGATGGACACGTGGACAGCTGGATCTGGTGGCTCCTGGCCGCCGCAGCCCTCGGCATACCGCTGGTGCTCACCGCGATGCCGGAGTTCGCCATGTTCGCCGTCGGTGCGCTGGCGGCCGCCGGTGCCGCCGGACTGGGCGCGGGAGTGGTCCTTCAGGCCGTGACCTTCCTGGTGGTCTCGGTCGCGCTGGTGGCCTTCGTCCGTCCGATCGCCTACCGGCAGCTGCGGCGGGGCCCGCAGATCAAGATGGGCATCGAGGCGCTCCAGGGCGCCACCGCGGTCGTCGCGGAAACCGTCGACGGGGAGGGCGGACGGATCAAGCTCAACGGCGAGATCTGGTCGGCCCGCGCGCTCCACCCGGACCAGGTCTACCAGCCCGGGCAGCAGGTCGACGTCGTCGAAATCCAGGGCGCGACCGCCCTGGTCGTCTAGGGGAGAGTCCGTGGAACCCGTCCTTATCGTTTTGGTCGTCCTGGTCGTGGTGGCCTTCATCGCGCTGATCAAGACGATCCAGGTCATCCCGCAGGCCAGCGCCGCGATCGTGGAGCGCTTCGGCCGCTACACCCGGACGCTCAACGCAGGGCTGAACATCGTCGTCCCGTTCATCGACCGGGTCCGCAACCGCATCGACCTGCGTGAGCAGGTCGTGCCGTTCCCGCCGCAGCCGGTGATCACCCAGGACAACCTGGTGGTCAACATCGACACCGTCATCTACTACCAGGTCACCGACGCCCGGGCGGCCACCTACGAGGTCGCCAGCTACATCCAGGCCATCGAGCAGCTGACCGTCACCACGCTGCGCAACATCATCGGCTCGATGGACCTCGAGTCCACCCTGACCTCGCGCGAGGTCATCAACGCCGGTCTGCGCGGGGTGCTGGACGAGGCCACCGGCAAGTGGGGCATCCGGGTCAACCGCGTCGAGCTGAAGGCGATCGAGCCGCCGACCTCCATCCAGGACTCGATGGAGAAGCAGATGCGCGCCGACCGTGACAAGCGCGCCGCGATCCTCACCGCCGAGGGCCAGCGCCAGGCGCAGATCCTCAAGGCCGAGGGTGAGAAGCAGGCGGACGTGCTCCGGGCCGAGGGTGAGGCGCAGGCCGCGGTGCTGCGCGCCGACGGTGAGGCCGCCGCGATCCGGACGGTCTTCGAGGCCATCCACGACGGCGACGCCGACCAGAAGCTGCTCGCCTACCAGTACCTGCAGACCCTGCCCGAGCTGGCCAAGGGCGACTCCAACAAGCTCTGGATCATCCCCAGCGAGGTGGGCGACGCGCTCAAGGGCCTCGGCGGCGCCTTCACCGGCCTGACCGGCAACGGCGGCGGGATGAACGGCGGCGCGGTGGCGGCGCCGAGCGTCCCTCAGGCGCCCCCGGCGGCCACCCAGGTGCCGCTCGACCCGGCGGCCGGGCCGCGGCCGGTGGACGTCGAGAAGGGCGCAGCCCGTCCCCGGGTGGACCCGGCGCAGGAGTACCGCAAGATCGACCCGGAGTGATCGACCCGGAGTGATCGGTCCGGAGTGATCGGTCCGGTTCCTCCGGTCGGGGCCCGCTGCCTGGTGGTGGCGGGCCCTCGGCGTTCTCCTGGTTCGCGCCCGGCGGTGTGGCGTACGTCCCGAATCCTGGGCGGGCCTGGTCCTGCCGGGGCGGGGTCCGGCATGATCCCCTCGGACAGGACCGCGAGGAGAGGTGACCCGTGACGCTCTGGGAGGCGATCGCCGTCCTGGTGGCCGGCGTCGGTGCCGGGATGATCAACGTGATCGTCGGCTCCGGCACCCTGATCACCTTCCCGGTGCTGCTCGCCGTCGGCATCCCGCCGGTGACCGCCAACGTCTCCAACTCCTTCGGCCTGGTGCCCGGCTCGCTCAGCGGCGTGATCGGCTACCGCCGCGAGCTGGTCGGCCAGGGCCGCCGACTGCGGCGGATGGGCACGGCCTCGCTGCTCGGCGGGCTGCTCGGCGCGCTGCTGCTGATCAAGCTGCCGAGCGGCGCCTTCGACGCGATCGTCCCGGCGCTGATCCTGCTCGCCCTCGTCCTGGTGGTGATCCAGCCCCGGGTGGCCAAGGCCGTCGCGGCCCGCCGCCGGGCCGACGGCGACCCGGACGGCAGCCTGGTGCTGCTGGCCGGGGTGTTCCTCACCGGCATCTACGGCGGCTACTTCGGCGCCGCGCAGGGCGTCCTGCTGATGGCGCTGATGGGCATGATGCTCCAGGAGGACCTGCAGCGGATCAACGCGGTGAAGAACGCCCTGGCGATGATCGTCAACGGGGTCGCCGCACTGTTCTTCCTGTTCACCTCGACGGTGAACTGGACGGCTGCCGGGCTGATCGCGGCGGGCTCGCTGGTCGGCGGCCTGCTCGGCGCCAAGGTCGGCCGCCGCCTGCCGCCGGCCGCGCTGCGCGCGGTCATCGTGGTGGTCGGGCTGGCGGCCGTCACCAAGCTTTTGCTGAGTTGAACGACGGTCAGACCGTATGTCTGACCGTTCATCGGACCGTACCCACATGGGAGGAACAGGCCATGGCCCTGGAGATGCGTGAGACCTGCGAGCGCTGCGAGGTGTCGCTGACCGCCGACAGCCCCGCCTCGATATGTTCCTACGAGTGCACCTTCTGCGCGGACTGCACCGAGGCCATGGCGGCCAACTGCCCCAACTGCGGCGGCGAACTGGTGACCCGTCCGCGTCGGAAGGCCGCCTGACCGGCACCCCACCGGCACCCACCGACGAGACCCGGAGCGCACCGATGAGCAGCAGGGCACGACTGAGCGAGGACGAGATCGGGGCGGCGCTGGCGGACGTGCCGCTGTGGAGCCGGGACGGCGACAGCATCGTCCGCAGCGCCGACGCCCCCGACTTCCCGGCCGCGATCCGGGTGGTCGTCGCCGTCGCCGAGCAGGCCGAGGAGCTCGACCACCACCCCGACATCGACATCCGCTGGCGCACCCTGCGCTTCGTGCTGTCCACCCACAGCGAGGGCGGGCTCACCGGCCTGGACTTCACCCTCGCCGCCCGCATCGACGAGGCCCTGCGCGCCGAGTCGGCCGCCTGAGGCCCGGCCCCCGCCACCGCGTCGAGGGCCCGGGTGGGGGGCCCGGGCGGGCGTGAGATGCTGACTGCCGCAATCGGCAGGCCGGCTGGGGGGCTGGGAGGGACGGAACGGTGGCACAGGACCCCTTCGGAGACGCCCATGCCCAGCAGCAGCCGTGGCATCCCCAGGGCGGGCAGGACTGGCAGGGGTACTACGACCCGCAGCAGGCACAGTGGCAGCAGCCGGAGCCGCCCGGGCAGTGGCAGTACGACCGGATCCCGTACGACCAGCAGGGCGGTTACGGGCAGACGGGGTACGTCGAGGGCGCCTACGTCCAGGGGCAGGGCTTCCACCAGGGACAGTTCCCGGGACAGTTCCAAGGGCAGGGCTTCCCGGGACAGTTCCAGGGACAGGGCTTCCCAGGAGAGGGCTTCCAGGACCAGGGCCACGGGCCGCACGCCGGCCAGGAGCAGTTCCAGCCGTACCAGCAGCAGTACCCGGACCACGGGCAGCAGCCATACGCCGCCGCCGCGCCGCAGGCCCAGCCGGTGGAGGAGGGGCTGTACGTCCCGGCGGGCGCCGAGTACTCGGCCGACGGCTACGTGCACATCGAGGAGACCCCGGCGGAGCCCGGGCCGCCCGTCGAGGAGCCCCCGACGGGCGGAACCGCGGAGGCGGCCGCGCCTGCCGAGCCCGGCGCGCGCTCGCGAGCCGCTCGGCGAGGCGGCCGCGGTGGTGACGGCGGTTCCGGCTCCTCCACTTCCACCTCCACCTCCTCTTCGTCTCCCTCTTCCTCTTCCGCGCTCGTGGACAAGGTCCGGGCGGCCGTCCTGACCGGGGAGCACGTGCCCGGCCGGCGGGCCCTGCTGGTGCGGGCCGGCGCCGGGGTGGCCGCGCTCGGGGTGCTGATAACCGCAGCGCTGACGGTGGGAGCCGAGGGCGGCGGCAGCGCGTCCGCGACCAGCGGCGGTGAGCCCGGGTTCGCGGTGGCGCACACCAAGGTCTGGTCCGCTCAGCCCGTCGCCGCCGCGCAGCCGGCGGGCGACGACACGCTGGTCGGCAGCTGGCTGCTGGCCGACGCGGTGGTCCGCGCCGACGGCTCCGGCGTGCACGCGTACGACCGGACGGCGGGCAAGCCGACCTGGTCGGTCGAGCCCCCGGCGGCCGGAGCCGTCCCGTGCGGGCTCTCGGTGGGCGTGAACCAGGCCGGGCTGGGCGCGGCCCTGTTCCGGCCGCAGGCGGACCCGAAGAGCCCCTGCACCCTGGTCGCCGCCGTGGACACCAAGACCGGCAAGACCGCCTGGACCAAGAACCTCTCGGACGCCAAGGGCGCTTACTCGGCGCGGATCGGCGTCACCGAGGACATGGTGATCGCGGTCGGCGACGACCGGGTGGCGGCCTGGGCGGCGGCCGACGGGAAGGACGTCTGGCAGTACACCGGGCAGGGCAAGTTCTGCACCCTGTCCGGCGGCGTCAGCGGCAAGACCGTGCTGGTCGCCTCCTCCTGCGCCGACTCGACGCCCGCCGACCAGGCCGTCGCGCTGAACACGGCGGACGGCAAGGTCAGCTGGTGGCGGGGCCTGAACAACCAGCCGAAGACGGTGACGGTGCTCTCCGCCGAACCGGCCGTGGTGCTCACCACCGGCGGGAAGCCCGAGGACGACCGGGTGTTCGCCTGGGGCGCCGCCGGCGACCCGGCCGTCGAGATCCCCGTGGTCACCGACGCCGGCCGGCTGAACGTCACCCACGGAACGTTTTCGGCCACGCCCGAGGTGTTCTTCGAGGGCCGCACGATGGTCGCCGCGACGACCCCGGCGAACGGCGGCGGGCCGGTGTCCGTGGTCGGCTACGACCTGGACACCGGCAAGCAGCGCTGGAAGACGCCGACCGCCGCCAAGGGCACCTCCCGGGCGGTCGGCATCGACGGTGACTCGCTGGTGCTGGCCGCCGACGAGCGCCGCGACCAGCCCGCCCGCCTCGGCCGCTTCCCGCTGGCGGGCGGCCAGGAGTCGGTCGGCGGCAACTTCCCGCCCGGCACCGGCTCGCTGCTGCTCTCCGGGCGGGTGCTGATCGGCGGCGGACAGGTGGTCGTGGTGCCCGAGCACGCGGCCAACTACGGCACGGCGGCGGGCTACCAGGCGAAGGGCTGAGCCAGGCGCCGGCCGACCCGCCCCGGCCGGCCCGTCCCCGGCCGGCCCGTCCCCGGCCGGCCCGTCCCTGGCCGGCCCGTCCCCGGCTAGGCCGCCGTGAGCGGCTGCCCCGGCACGGCCGGAAGCCAGTCGGCGAGCTCGCGGGCCTCCGAGCTGCGCAGGCCGAGCGCCAGCATCAGGGTGGCCTGCGGCGTCGGCACGAACGGCCGCCGCAGCAGTTTCATCCCGGCCTGTTCCGGAGTCCGGTCCGCCTTGCGCTGGTTGTCCTCCGCGCACGCGGCCACGGTGTTCATCCAGCTGTCCTCGCCACCGCGCGACCTGGGGTGCAGGTGGTCCACCGTGGTGGCCCGGCGCCCGCAGTACGCGCACAGGTGCTGGTCCCGGGCCAGGACACCCCGCCTCGACCACGGGGCCTGTTGTCGGAACGGCACTCTCACGTACCTCTGCAGCCTGATCACCCGTGGCACCGGGACGGCCACGCCCGTGCCCCGTATCGAGCGCAGCGGGTGCGCCTGCTCCACCACCGCCTTGTCCTGGAGCACCAGGACGACGGCGCGCTGGAGCGACACCGTCGTCAGGGGCTCGTAGCTCGCGTTCAGAACCAGCGTGTTGCGCACTGGGCACACCCTTCCCACGGGCGTGCCACGGCGGCACGACCGTCTCCACACACGTCACTGCCGCCGCACGGCGGTGAACCCACTCTGAATGGGCCCGCAGCCGACTAACAACGGAATTTCCGGTATCGGGGAGGAGCCCGGGGGAGCGGGCCCG
Source organism: Kitasatospora sp. NPDC053057 (assembly GCF_044546945.1). Classification (NCBI taxonomy): domain Bacteria; kingdom Bacillati; phylum Actinomycetota; class Actinomycetes; order Kitasatosporales; family Streptomycetaceae; genus Kitasatospora; species Kitasatospora sp. NPDC053057. Next base: position 61,833 of record NZ_JBITZP010000044.1, read on the forward strand.
CCGGTCCGACCCGGTGCCTCGGGGAAAACTCGCTGGCCGGAACCGCGTAGGCTCTATCAGGCTGGAGTCGTACCGACCCCGGGGCCCGACCGAACCGGGCCGACAGCGGGCGGACGCCCGATCGAAGGAGAAGCGTGACCGTGACGGACATCGTCGACGAGCTGCGGTGGCGTGGGCTGATCGCCCTGTCCACCGACGAGGACGCACTGCGCAAGGCGTTCGCGGACGGCCCGGTCACGTTCTATTGCGGCTTCGACCCGACGGCCCCCAGCCTGCACCTCGGCAACCTGGTGCAGATCCTCACCATGCGTCGCATCCAGCAGGCGGGGAACCTCCCGCTCGGCCTGGTCGGCGGCGCCACGGGCCTGATCGGCGACCCGAAGCCCACTGCCGAGCGCGTGCTCAACGACCCCGAGACGGTGGCCGGCTGGGTCGAGCGCCTGCGCGGCCAGATCTCGCGCTTCCTCGACTTCGAGGGCCCGTACGCGGCCCGCATGGTCAACAACCTGGACTGGACCTCCGGGATGTCGGCCATCAGCCTGCTGCGCGACGTCGGCAAGTACTTCCGCGTCAACAACATGATCGCCAAGGAGGCCGTCGCCCGACGGCTGAACTCCGACGCGGGCATCAGCTACACCGAGTTCAGCTACCAGATCCTCCAGGGCATGGACTACCTGGAGCTGAACCGCCGCTACGGCTGCACCCTGCAGACCGGCGGCAGCGACCAGTGGGGCAACCTCACCGCCGGCACGGATCTGATCCGCAAGGCCGACGGCAAGTCCGTCCACGCACTGGCCACTCCGCTGATCGTCAAGGCCGACGGCACCAAGTTCGGCAAGACGGAGTCCGGCACGGTCTGGCTCGACCCCGAGCTCACCACCCCGTACGCCTTCTACCAGTTCTGGCTGAACGCGGACGACCGGGACGTCTCCAACTTCCTGCGGATCTTCAGCTTCCGCTCGAAGGAGGAGATCGAGGAGCTGGAGCGCGAGACCACCGAGCGCCCCGCCGCCCGGCTCGCCCAGCGCGCCCTGGCCGAGGAGCTCACCACGCTGGTGCACGGCGCCGAGCAGTACGAGCGCGCGGTCGCCGCGTCCAAGGCGCTGTTCGGGCAGGGCGACCTGGCCGACCTGGAGGCCCCGACCCTGGCCGCGGCCCTGGCCGAGGTCCCGAAGGCCGAGGTCGCCGAACTCCAGCCGGTGGTCGACCTGCTGGTCGCCGTCGGCCTGGCGCCGAGCCGCTCGGCCGCCCGCCGGACGATCAAGGAGGGCGGTGCCTACCTCAACAACGTCAAGGTGACGGACGAGGAGGCGGTACCGACCGAGGCCGACCTGCTGCACGGCCGCTGGCTGGTGCTGCGCCGTGGCAAGCGCAACCTGGCGGCAGCGGACCTGGTGTCGGCCGGCTGACCGGTCTGCCGACCTGCCAGTTGATCAACTGGCTGAAAGCGCACCCGCTCTGAGCTGCGGCTTTGAGCCCTGAGGGCCGGATCTGGACAGATCCGGCCCTCGACGTTTGACGATGTCCTCCAGGTGGCCTAGTGTTGAACGAGTCGCTGGAGCGGCCACCCCACTCAGCAGGACCCACCCTCACACCTCGAAGCCCATCCATTTGGGTTGGTCGGCATTGCCGTCAATAGGTGTGAGTGTGAATTTCGATTAACTCTCGAAATGCGCTAACGTGGTGGTCGTCGCAGAAAGCGGCCCCGGCCAGTTCGGGAAATCGGATGAATGAAACTCCGGAAAACGGAGCGGAAAACATCTGGTAAACTGGAAACACGAAAGAACGAAGCGCCCGGAGGGCCCGCTGGAAGGCGGTCCGAAGGAAGCGTCCGTTCCTTGAGAACTCAACAGCGTGCCAAAAG